>JAFOCB010000065.1 GCA_017381515.1 Clostridia bacterium
AGGGACTGGTCGCCATTGGAATGGCCTCCGAATACACGACGCTGATACTTGCTCTCGGAATATGCGGTGCGATAGCTGGAATGATGAAAATGCCGCTAACAGCCATCCTTTTTGCAATCGAAGCGCTCGGCCTTTCGGATAACATTTTGGCGGTTATTATCACAGCTGCAATCGCATTTTCGATTCCCGAAATGATTGGCGAAAATTCAATAGGCGAGCACGTGCTCGAAAACCGAATTAAAAAACTTTCGAGCGGAAAAGAAATAAAACGTGGCGAAATGGAAGTCACAATCGAAAACGGTTGCTTTGCAATCGGTAAAGAGGTTCGCGACATTTTTTGGCCGCACGGAGTGTACGTTACCTCGATACAGCACATAAAGGATGGGCAGCTCATTGACGATGGTGACAGGTTGATAATCAATTACAACACAAGCGACTTTGAAAAGATGGAAAAAGAGCTTTTTGCCATAACAAAAAAGCTCTAATAAATAAAAAAATCCGACCGATGAGGGTGTTTGATTTCCCTTTTCGGTCGGTTGTTTTTTTATGATATTTTTACTTTCCTGTGCTACCGAAGCCACCTTCGCCACGTGCCGTTTCGCTTAGCTCATCAACCTCGCTGAACGAAACCGAAAGATACGGCATTATCACAAGCTGGGCAATACGGTCGCCGTTTTCGATTATCTTTGGCTGGTCGGTATCGTTATGAATCGCTATAATATATTCGCCGCGATAGTCGCTGTCGCATACGCCGACACAGTTTGCGGGGCGAAGCCCCTGCTTTGTCGCGAGGCCGCTTCGGGCAAAAATCGCGCCAAAATATCCGTCGGGTACGGCTATTGCGAGTCCTGTACCGATTTTTTCAGTTGTGTGGGGGTGTATGGTTACACTTTCGGCGTCCAGACAGGCATACAGGTCGTATCCTGCCGCCTTTTCGGAGCCGGAGGTCGGCAATTTTGCCGCCGGGTTTAATTTTTTAACCTTTATTTCCACTTATATTTCCCCTTTTTTTATAAAAGAGATTACTACCTAATTATTATCTGTGAAAGAGCTTTTTGGTTTGGTAAACCGGCTCGCAGGTGACCTGTAATCCGAGCTTTTTGAGAATGTTCATATCCACCTGCGACAGAATGACCGATGAATGAACGTTGCAATTTACGAGTTTTTTAACCTGTTCGAGTGCGTACTTTGCGTTATCGTCGCTGACCGAACAAATCGAAAGGGCTACCAGCAGCTCGTCGGTGTGAAGTCGCGGATTGTGATTACCGAGGACGTCAACCTTTAACGATTGAACCGGCTCGAGTACCTCGCGTGAAATGAGGTGAATTGAATCGTCGATTCCGCCAAGCTCCTTTAACGCGTTGAGAAGCATTGCCGCCGTTGCACCAAGTAAACTGGACGTTTTACCCGTGACGATTTTGCCATTCGGAAGCTCAATCGCTGCGGCAGGTGCTTCGGTTTCGGCTGCTTTTTTCTTTGCCGCTGCGACAACGGGACGGTCGTCGGGCGAAATGCCCACCATGTTCATCAAAAGTTCGATTTTTTGCGATACGGTGCTTTCGATATTTCCCTTTCGGATGTCGCAAAGCGCATTGTAATAGCGGCGGATAATCTCGTCCTTTGCCGCTGCGCATACAGCGTCGTCATCGAATATGCAGTTACCCGCCATGTTGACGCCCATATCTGTCGGTGACTTGTACGGGCAGGTTCCGCTAATCTTCTTAAACATTGCGGAAAGGACGGGGAAAATTTCGACGTCGCGGTTATAGTTTACTACCGTTGTACCGTACGCTTCGAGGTGGTACGGGTCAATCATATTAACGTCATTGAGGTCGGCAGTTGCCGCTTCGTAAGCGATGTTTACGGGGTGGCTGAGGGGTAAATTCCATACCGGGAAGGTCTCGAACTTTGCATAGCCGGACTTTATTCCGCGGAGATTGTCGTGATAAAGCTGACTCAGACAGGTTGCCATTTTACCGCTTCCGGGTCCGGGTGCGGTGACAACTACGAGTGAACGTGAGGTTTCGATATATTCATTCTTACCCAAACCATCGTCACTAACGATTCGGGAAATGTCACTCGGGTAGCCGGCAATTACGTAATGACGGTAAACCTTTACCCCGAGGGCTTCGAGTCGCTTTTGGAATGCGATTGCGGCGGGCTGGTCGCTGTAACGGGCTAGGACAACACTTCCCACATACAGACCGAAGCCACGGAAGGCGTCGATAAGACGGAGAACATCAACGTCGTAGGTGATGCCGAGGTCGCCTCGTACCTTATTCTTTTCAATATCGGCGGCATTGATTACGATAACAATTTCGGCCTGCTCCTTTAATTCGATGAGCATACGAATTTTACTATCCGGCTCAAAGCCAGGCAAAACTCGTGCCGCGTGGTAATCGTCAAATAACTTTCCGCCAAATTCGAGATACAGCTTGCCGCCAAACTGCGCAATTCGGTCGAGAATATGCTCCGACTGCATTTTTATATACTTGTCGTTATCAAATCCTCGTTTAAACATTCCTCACACCCCTAATTACATATACCTATTTATTCTACTATATTACATTCACTATTTCAAGTGGTGTAAATCCTTTTTCGATAAAAATAAAAAAGCGACCTGATACTAGGATTGAAAACAGGTCGCTTTTTTTGATTTTACGTAAAAAATTATGACTTTGGACTATTGTGGACACGGGCGCTTGTTTTTCCTTCGGGGTTAATTTCACCTGCGCGCATAAGCGACCGTTTTGTCAATGCGGGGCCGACAAGCTCGTAAATCAACACCGAAAAGAGTATTACGTTTCTGACCAATGCTCCACCGGGTAGGGTCATTGCTGTCATCGCCATTCCAAGCGCAACACCTGCCTGCGGCAAAAGGGTGATGCCGAGATTATCGGTAATCGACTTTGAACAATTGGTGAGCTGACAGCTGAATCTGGCACCAAAATATTTGCCAAGCGAACGCGAGAAAATATACACGATACCAATAGCAAGAGTGGCAACGTTAGCGAGAATTTTGAGGTCAAGCTCGGCACCCGAAATTACAAAGAAAAGGATATTGAGCGGTACAGTCCAGGTTTCGATTCGGCCCATAAGTTCCTCTGAGGTGGGACAGATATTGCAAAATACAGTACCCGTCATCATGCAAACAAGCAAAAGCGAAAATCCAAAATGGATACCGCCGATACTAAACTTTATCATCGAAAGGCCGACCGTCAGCATTACAAAGCCGACCGAAACGGCCATTCGTTTGCTTCGAGAGTGGAAAAAGCGCTCGACAAAATTAAGCAGGTAGCCCATTATTGTACCGAGCACAAAGGAAAGGACAATCTCGATTAGCGGCTCTAAAACAACGCCGACAAGGTTTATCGAGCCGTGAGAAATGGCCGAGGCAACTCCAAACGAAACCGAAAAAAGCACCAGACCGACCGCGTCGTCGATGGCTACGACAAGCATCAAAAGTCGTGTGAGCGGACCATCCGCTTTATACTGACGGACTACCATCAAGGTAGCGGCAGGTGCAGTTGCCGAGGCGATTGCACCAAGCACGATTGCCGACGGAAGCGAAAGTACGTTTGGGAACATCAGGTGTACGGCTATGAGTATAACGTCAACGACTATCGTTGTTCCGACCGCCTGCGCAATTCCTATCGTAATCGCCTTTTTGCCCATACTTTTAAGCTGGGAAAGGCGAAACTCGTTACCGATTGTAAATGCGATAAAGCCGAGTGCCGTTTGGGTCAAAATGCTCATCGACTCGACCTGTTCCATTGAGTTGAAGCCAAGTCCCCCAACACCAAATGCGCCGAGAAGGTACGGACCTATCAAAATTCCTGCGACAAGATATCCCGTTACAGCAGGAAGTCCAAGCAGCTTTGCCGGTCGGGTAAGCATTAGTCCGACCAACATAGCAACCGCTATACTTATCAGATAAAATTCCATAAAAAATACGCCTTCTTAAATATAATATGATTCGTAAATATATACTCTAAACGAACCAAATCATATCACCGAAGGCGAATAAAATCAAGAATAAATATAAATGAAATAACGCGTTATCGACCGACTTTTTTAGTCATTTTGTCGTTTTAGTTCAATATTACGCGGATTTATTGCTTACCCAGCTCGATTGAGCGGTTGTAAGCGGCCTTTACCGCCTTTATTGCGGCGGAACGGAAATCGGCATTTTCGAGTGCGCTTACTCCTGCGATGGTAGTACCTGCGGGACTGCAAACCGAGTCCTTTAGATCGGCAGGGTGACGTCCCGTTTCCTGCATAAGCTTTGCCGAGCCAAAGACGGTTTGAGCGGCAAGCGACAGTGCCTGCGCTCTCGGTAATCCGCACGAAACGGCACCGTCGGCAAGTGCTTCGATAAACATAAATACGAATGCGGGACCACTTCCCGAAAGGGCGCAACCGGCATCAAAAAGCCCCTCGTCGAGCAATTCAAAGCGACCTGCAAACTTCATCAGTGAAACAAATTTCGCCTTTTCATCGTCGGTAACCAGCTCGTTTGCGGTGTAGAGAATCATTCCTTCGCCAACTGCCGCGGCTACATTCGGCATAATGCGAATTATCGGGCAATCCTCGCCGAGCATATCCGTAATCTTTGACATACCGATTCCTGCCGCCATCGAAACGAGAACAAAGCGGTCATTACGCGCTTTTAGCACGGGGGCAATTTCGTCGATTACGATATTCATTATCTGCGGCTTTACACCGAGAAAGATGTATTTGCATTTTTCGGCAACCGCCTTTACCTCGCCGCTGTCACAACCGAGTTTATTCGCAAGTTCGGTCGCCTTTTCGCTATTTGCATCGGCCAAAAGTGCCGAAAACTTTTCATTACCTTTTTGCGCGGCAACGGCTAGCGCACCGCCCATATTCCCGGTCCCGATAAAACCAAAGGTATAGTTCATAATTTATTTCTCCTATCTGATCTGTCCGTTGCCACGAACGATATACTTATAGGTTGTAAGCTCGTCGAGTCCCATAGGCCCTCTGGCGTGTAACTTTTGAGTAGAAATTCCCATCTCGCAACCGAGTCCGAATTCACCGCCGTCGGTAAAGCGTGTGGACGCATTGACATACACCGCCGCGCTATCAACCGCTGCTGTGAAATAATTGGCGGCATCTCTATTTTCTGTGATAATCGACTCGCTATGTCCTGTCGAATGGGTGGCAATATGAGAGGTTGCTTCCTTTACCCCGTCAACCACCTTTACGGCGAGGATATAATCGAGAAATTCGGTGTCAAAATCGGCATCGGTAGCTGCAACGCCATCAATAATTTTACCCGATTCGGCACAAAGACGAAGCTCAACGGGTGAAAGCCCCTTTTCAGAACGAGTAACGCAAAGTCGGTCGTACAATTTCGGTAAAAATTCAGCCGCTACGTTTCTGTCAACCAGACAGGTTTCGCAGGCGTTACAAACCGAGGGACGACTGGTTTTTGCATTCTCGATAATATTAACCGCCTTTTCCAAATCGGCATCCTTGTCAACGTATATGGTGCAAATTCCCGTTCCCGTTTCGATACAGGAAACCTTTGCATTCTCGGTGCAGGCGGTGATGAGCCCCTTTCCTCCGCGGGGAATGAGCAGGTCAACAAAGCCGACCGCCGTCATAAGCTCGTTTGCACTTGCTCGGGTGGTATCCTCGACGATGCTAATAAGCTCCTTCGGCAGGCCTTCCTTTTCGAGACCTTTACGGAGAGCCGACACAACGGCAAAGGAGGTTCTGAATGCTTCCTTTCCGCCACGTAAAACGCAAACGTTCCCACTCTTGAAAGCCAAAACAGCGGCATCGGAGGTAACGTTCGGGCGACTTTCGTAAATAATCGCGACAACGCCCATCGGCACTGCCGTTTTTTCGATAAGCAGACCGTCGAATCGGGTATGTGACGCGAGAACACGACCAACCGGATCTGGCAGAGACGCTACCTGCTTCATTCCGTCGGCCATTCCCTTTATTCTGTCTTCGCTGAGTGCCAATCGGTCGATCATAACGTCGGATACCGTACCCCTTGCCGCTTCGATGTCGAGTCGATTTGCGGCGAGAATTTCGTCGGTTGCTTCGACGAGACAATCGGCCATTGTCATTATTGCGCTATTCTTTTTTTCGGTTGTGAGGGTGGCAATATAGGGTTTTACCTCCCTGGCATTTTTCAGTATTTCTGCAGTGGTAATCATTCGCCCTTCACCTTGCCCTTGAAAATTGTTCCAACGGCCTTTCCTGCCGCGATGTCATAGAGAATTTCGGGATTGCTTCCGTTTGCGATAATGGTGGAAATGCCTTCCTCCGCGGCGATGGTTGCGGCATTAAGCTTTGTTCTCATTCCGCCGGTTGCAAGTTTTGTTCCCCTGCCCTTTGCGAGAGCGTAAATTTCGGGAGTGATTTCTTCGACCACGCTGATAAGCTCGGCATTCGGGTCGGTATGCGGGTCGGTGGTGTAAAGCCCGTCGATGTCGGACAGAATTACAAGCAAATCAGCCGATATGCTGGTCGCAACAACTGCGCCAAGGGTATCGTTATCACCGATAACAATTTCTTCGGTCGAGACGGTATCATTCTCGTTAATAATCGGCAGAGCACCAAACTCTAACAAACGGGAAACTGTATTTCTGAAATTGGTATGATTAACCTCGTTTTCGATGTCGAAACGGGTGATAAGAAGCTGGGCAATGGTATGATTATATTCGGCAAATTGCTTGTCATAAATATACATCAGCTCACACTGACCGACGGCCGCTGCCGCCTGCTTTGTGGGAATGTCGGTCGGTTTTTCGTTGAGTGAAAGCTTGCCAACGCCCATTCCGATTGCGCCCGACGAAACGAGAATAACCTCGTATCCCTCGTTCTTTAAATCGCTGATAACTCGGCAAAGCTTTTCAACCCTGCGAAGATTGATATGTCCGTTTTGGTGAGTTAAGGTAGAGGTGCCTACCTTTATTACAATTCGCATAATAATCCCTCTTAATATATCTATATTTACTTGATTATACAAAACTGTTATGCTTTTTGCAATATTAAGTGCAATTTTTTCTTGCAGTAATAGAAAAATGGGTTATAATGTATTTATCAAATTTAACCGAAAGAAGTACAAAAAATGGTTGACGGCTTTTACGTTATTGACTCACATTGTCATATATATCCCGAAAAAATTGCCTCCCGTGCCGTTGCCGGGACCGACAATTTTTACGGCACCGTTTCGTTCGGAAACGGCATAACCGACCAGCTCCGCGAGCTGAAAGACATCAGCGGAACCGACCTTTACATCGTGCAATCGGTTGCAACAACCGCAAAGCAGGTCGGCAGTATCAACGAATTTATCGCAAATGAGGTGGACAAGGGTAACGACCTATTTGTCGGGCTGGGTACACTTTATCCCGACAGCGATAATATAAAAGAGGATGTACGACATCTCGTTTCGCTCGGGCTAAAAGGGGTCAAGCTCCACCCCGATATTCAAAATTTTAAAATCGACGATTACCGCTGCCTCAAAATTTACGAACTTTGCGAACAGGAAGGGTTGCCGATTCTGATGCACACGGGCGACAACCGATATGACAATTCCAACCCAAACCGACTCGTCCCCGTGCTTAACATTTTCACGGGACTAACCATTATCGGAGCGCATCTCGGCGGCTATTCGATTTGGGATGAAGCGAGTGAAAAATTGGCAGGACTGGATAATTTATACGTCGATTGCTCCTCGTCATTTCCCTTTATCGACAAGCAAACGGCTCTCAATATCATCCGCAAATACGGAGCAGACAAGGTGCTTTACGGCACCGATTACCCCATGTGGTCGCCGATTGAGGAGATAAAAACATTTATGTCGCTGGGACTCACCGACGATGAAAAGCGTAAAATCCTCAGCGAAAATGCAAAAAAACTGTTTTTGAAATAAAAAGTAAAAATCCGACCGATGTTTTCGGTCGGATTTTTTTATTCTGCTATTTATTTTTCGATAAGCTCGAGCATTTCATCAACCTTTTTTCTATCGGCGAGACCGAGGGAAAGGGCGGTTGCGCTTCCTGCCGCTGTGCCGAGCTTTAACGCATAGGAAAAATCATTCGATTTGATATACCCTGCGATAAATCCCGCGACCATCGAATCCCCTGCGCCGACCGTATTAACCGCGCGACCTCCATACGAAGGCATAAAATGAGTTTCGCCATTTTCATCAATCAGTACGCTACCCTTTTCACCCATCGAAACGAGTACGTTTTTTGCCCCTTTTTGCTGCAATATACGGGCACATTCGGTTGCCTTTTCGACCGAGTCAACCGGATAGCCGAAAATATCGGCAAGTTCGTCGTTATTCGGCTTTATCAAAAATGGACGGCAACCGAGCGCATTCATCAAAAAGTCACCAACCGCATCAACGACAAAGCGAACATTTCTGTCCTTCAGTTTGGTGAGAATGTCCTCGTACACCGTCTTTGGCTGGCCGGCAGGAACACTTCCCGAAACGACCAAAATGTCGCCATCGTTTATCCCCTCAATTTTTTCATAAAGCGCATCTAAATCGTCGGCGGAAATTTCCGGTCCGGCGGTGTTTATATCGGTTTCCGAATCGGCTCGCACCTTTACATTTATGCGGGAAAAACCGCTTTTGAGGGTGACAAAATCGGTCTCGATTCCGCTCTCGTTAAGGCGAGATTCTATTTCCTTTCCGGTAAAACCGGCAACAAAGCCCAGAGCCACCGATTTTATCGAAAGCTCATTTAAAACGGTGGAAACGTTGATTCCCTTTCCACCGCAAAAGAAACTGCCATTGTCGGTGCGATGTTCCCTTCCTGCGCAGAAATTATCAGTTTTTATCACGTAATCGAGTGCCGGATTGAAGGTTAGCGTATAAATCATAATTTTTCTCCCTGAAAAATGGCAAAGCGCCGCTTAATTCATCATTATTATACCAAAAATCCCCATATTTTCAAGCAAAACGATATAACCGATTATTCGACTTTTGGTTGTTTTTTTATGCGATAATATGCTATTTTTTGTCAGAACATATTTTTGTTATTTTTTACAATAAATTTGCGATTTTTTTATACAATGCTCCAAAATATTCAAAATTTGCTTTTTTAGACTTTAAAATGTCTTTTTATTGTAGTATAATGTATTTGTCAAAAATTTAGAAATGTAGGTGATAACTATGCCAACGCCATATAACGAACTTGCCGTAAGCAAGTACGAAGATTATCCTTTCGCGGCATTCTGGCAATGGCTTACAGAGGATAACCCCATCGGTTGTGCTCTCCATTTCCATAATCAAGTTGAATTTATTTACGTTGTTACAGGTATGATGGACCTTTGCATCAATAATCAGAAGCACACCATCGGACCGAATACATTTGTTATGATTCACCCGAACGAAAGCCATAGCATCAGTCATAATTCAGGAATTTGCTATTACTTCGCTGTTCGCTTTGAGCCCTCGGTGCTTTACACCTCAAAGCAATCGGTTGAGGAGCTTAAATGTCTCATTCCCTTCTGCATCTCACCGGGAAACAGACAGCGTATTTTCCGTCACACCGAGCTTAACGAGCTTATGCCGCACGGCGATTTACGCTCATACATCGAAAGTTTGGTTAACGAATGGGAAAAGAGACCGCTTGGCTTCATGTTCCAGATGCGTAACCGTATTACTGCAATATTCGTTGCCATCATTCGCGCTTGGGACAAGCAATCTCCCGACGATACGGATAATATTTCGTCCGATTTGACATTTGCTATCAACTATGCGCAGAATTACATTCTCACTCATTGCAACGACGTTAACGAAGCCGAACTGGCAAAAGAATGTAATATCAGTTACAGCTATTTCTCGCGCTCGTTTAAGAAGTTGATGGGAATGAGCTTTAACCAGTACGTAAATCACGTTCGTATCAATGAAGCGCAAAGACGACTCGTTTCGAGCAACGCAAGTGTCACCGACATCGCGCTTAGCTTGGGCTTCTCGTCATCGAGCCACTTTATACATACCTTTAAGTCGATTAAGGGCATCACACCCAATCAGTTTAAACAGCAATATCACAATAAATAAAAATGAAAAAGGCGGACAAGGAGCAAATCCCTTGTCCGCCTTTTTTTAATCTATTTTAAACAGTCTTTTTATCCATTTTTTAAGCTTATTTCTGATTGACCGCGAATCATACTGCGGAAAGCAGTACAAAAAGTAATCACATTCGTCACAACAACATTCATATCCCGGATACTCTCCGTTTCCGAGACAGCGCTTACCCTGTCGGCTCGGTGTCAATGACGTTCCCGTTTGGTCTATGATTAGCTTTTTTCTCATATTTTCCACCTCATTAAAAAAGCGCACCCCGAAGGATGCGCCGAAAAAGTGTTTCCCACGGTAAGTTGCGACACTAACCTGAACCCAACGTGGAGTATAGGAAAACACCTTTTACCAAGGTAATTTTCCACGTTAAGTTCACTTTATTCAGTTAGTGTCGCACGTTTATTCTACCATATCTAAATCAAAATGTAAAGTCGGTAATTTAAAGGCACAATAGCGATTTTTCATATATTAGGACAACAAAACGCCTCCCTTGTGCAAAGGGAGGTGGTAAAACAATGTTTTGACGGAGAGATTGTAAATCACAACCCAACAATCCCCCAGTCATTTTTGCAAAATGACAGCCCCCTTTACACAAGGGGGCCGTTGG
This sequence comes from Clostridia bacterium, assembly GCA_017381515.1. Classification (GTDB taxonomy): domain Bacteria; phylum Bacillota; class Clostridia; order Oscillospirales; family Acutalibacteraceae; genus UMGS1976. Next base: position 10,686 of record JAFOCB010000065.1, read on the forward strand.
TTTTTTACTTAAAGTAACGGTTGTAGAAAATCAGCTTAATGTGGGAGCTATAACATTTGGAGCGTTATAATTGAAGTTTGTTACATCAGTACAACTTGTCGTATTCCAACCGGAGCAGTCATATTTAAGCTCCGAACAGCCAGAAAACACTGAACGCATATTTTTCACCTTAGCAGTATTTATATCGCTAGGTAATGTTAAATTGGTTAATTTTTTACAACCACTAAACATATTTAACATACTATCACATAAGGAGAAATCTACATTACTCATATCAATTTCGGTGATATTGCTACATTTATAAAATAGATTTACAACCGTTGAAGCTTTAATCTTTCCAAATTTAGCACTTTTTAGCGAGGTGCAGCCATTGAATATTCCTGATAAATATGAATTCTTGTTTGTCAAAGCACTTAAATCTGCTTCCATAAGCGAAGTGCAATCCTCAAACAGCTGGCTGTATACATTCAAATTAGTATAAGCTGCACCCATATTAGATGGTAATTTAAATGAAACCAAAGATGAGCAACCCTTAAACAATGCATTATACCTGCAAACCTTGCTCAAATCAAAGTTTGAAATATCCACCTCTTTTAATGCTGCACAATTTAAGAAAACCGAGGCAAAGCTTGTAATATTAGATGTATCAATATTGTTTAAACCGGTTATCACTGTCAACTTATTAAATCCGCTAAACATGGAGCTGGAATCCGCATTCGCATATATTCCATTTTCACCTCCAACAACTGTTACTTTGGATCCAATTCTATAAGCCGTAATTTGATTATTGCCTGAAATGCTCGCATCCCATGACTCATCATACTCGGTTTCATTAAAGCTGGTTGCAAAAGAGACTTCTGTTATTTCGCTCCTATTGAGAGAACCGCTGTACCAAGAGCCGCCACTCTTTAAAATATTAGAATTAACATTTAAAATTGTCTGTGTTGAATCATAGTATGTATTAGATTCTATTTTTTTCGACTTTGTATTTAAACAATAGTTTGCAATCGGCAGGAATTTCCCTGTAACAAAATCTCTTCCACGAAGCACAATGCTATTTTCATAAACTTCAACTACATACCCCTCACTGCCATCATAATCAGAAGCCAACTTGTTTCCGGAAATACACTTTGGATATGCCAAGGATGGTATATGAACACTATGACATCCAAAATTGCAATCATAGTTGTTCATATCGTTAACTTCCTGTATAGCAAACTCTTCGTGTGTATGCCCGTGGAAATAAACAATGTTGCTGTAATGAGACAATAAGCTATAAAACACCTTACCCTGTGTATTGTTCAGCATATCACCTGCGAGATCAAGATCCACAGCATCGCCGCTTCCATCCCTCGGATTCAAGTGCATAAACAGGAAACAGCGTTTATCCTTATTTTCCTCAAGCGTTTCATATAACCATTGAAGCTGACCATTCGCAAATTCACAACCGGCGTGCACATCATACATACCCATCATAATAAAAATGTCATTGCCCTTTGTAAACGAGTAGTACAAATTCTGCCCGGTATAACTTTTGAGTGCATCCATAGCCAAATAACCTATTGCTGCCTCATGATTTCCTGAAATTGCATATACAGATTTGGTAGTATATGTGCTTACTATTGATTTATAAAGCTCTAAATTTTTTGTTTCTCCGGATAAAGACAAGTCCCCGCCATTAACAATAAATTGAATTTCAGAATTATCTTCAAAATATTTCAATGCATTTTTCAAATCACTTTCAGCCGTTTTTGCTCCTACATGAGTATCCGAAATCGCCCCGAAGCTATAAAGCTTTTTACCCATACTGCGTTTAAAATTAGCGGCAAAAGCAACGCTCCCCGCTCTTTCACCCAAAGAATTATATACGCCGATTTTGGTAGCATTTTGAGGAGCAACATTCTGTTTAATAAAACCATCATAAGATTCTCCGGCTTTTAAATCACATATTTCTGCATAATCTGCGATAATTCCGTCAGAATCCTCGTATTTAAGTGTGTATGTGTCGTCCGGCAACGAGCTGTCAAGCTGAATTGCATAATTGGTATCCATTTTACCAACAGAATCTTTCAATTGCTCGTCATTCGATTCATTTTTGTTTTCGCTTGAAATGTTGGACGATTGCGAATTTTGGATAACACTATCCTCTTGGTTTGAGCTTGTGTTTGATTCAGCCTGTGATTCTTCTTCCCTTGGAAGTTCACTTGAATTTTCATTTTCCTGAACACCCGAAGATTCTACGTTGATGTCGGCATTATAGTTGGTACTTCCACATGAAGATAAAGTAACAATTAAAACCACAACCACCAAAATCGCAAATACTTTTCTCATTTTTCCATCTCCGTATAAAAAAGTGCGCAGCCAAAGCTACGCACTGAAAAACACATAACTCCGATTGCTGCGACACAACTTTTGACAAACTATAAGAGAACGCCAAAATAGAGAATGTGTTTTTACCGGAATAAAAAACCACTTCTCTTATAGTTTGTACAAATATTAAGTTGTGTTGCATTTAAAATTTTACCATAAAAATATGAGATATGCAACCACCAATTAAAAAGTTGTTATTATCATAAACACAAAAGAGCGCGGAGTTTTTATTCCGCGCTCTTTTGTGAAACTATTAAAATCAAATTGTGTGCCTACCCCAACAATCCCCCAGTCATTTTTGCAAAATGACAGCCCCCTTTACACAAGGGGGCCATTGGTTAATTATTTAAAATATCTGTTGAGGAGTCCCTCAAATGCCTTGCCGTGTCTTGCCTCGTCACGTGCCATTTCGTGAACTGTATCGTGGATTGCGTCGAGTCCGAGTTCCTTTGCAAGCTTTGCAAGTTCGGCCTTTCCTGCTGTTGCGCCGTTTTCTGCGTCAACGCGGAGTTCGAGATTTTTCTTTGTCGAATCGGTTACGACCTCGCCGAGCATTTCGGCAAACTTTGATGCGTGCTCTGCTTCTTCGTAAGCCGCTTTTTCCCAATAAAGTCCGATTTCAGGATAGCCCTCGCGGTGAGCAACACGCGCCATTGCAAGATACATTCCTACCTCGCAGCATTCACCCTCGAAATTAGCTCTGAGTCCCTCGATGATTCTCTCGTCAACACCCTTTGCTACGCCTACAATGTGTTCGGCAGCCCAAACCTTTTCAGCAGCCATTTCGCTAAACTTTGAACCGGGAACCTTGCACTGAGGGCAAAATTCAGGTGCGCTATCTCCTTCGTGAACATATCCGCATACAGGACAAACAAACTTTTTCATAATCAATTTCCTCCAATAATAATTTTAATTTTTTTAATTTTTTACTTTGCTTCGGCAGGAGTCACATTCTCCATAAAACATCAAGCTGTAATATTCGGCATCACAGCCCGTTTCATTCGCTATTTCGCAGAGATTGGGAAGCTCAATAAAGACGTCGCTTACTCCCCCGCAGGTCAGGCAGCAATGATGACTGTGCTGACTGGTGTCGGCGTCGAAATGAACTGCTCCCGACTTTGTCGTCAGCATCAGGGCATCGCCGCTCTGATGCATTTCGGCTAAATTGCGATAAACGGTAGCCAAGCTGATGTTAGGAAATTCGGCTCGAACCATATCATATACGACCGTTGCCGTGGGATGACTTTTCACCGAACAAAGCGCATTTCGTACAGCGTCGCGCTGCCTTGAATGTCGCTTCATGATTTCCTCCTTATCGATAATGATTATCGTTATCATTATAATACAACATCAATTTCGTTTTGTCAAGCGTTTTTTGTAAAAAATTTTTTATTGAGATTTTTTCTCAAAAATGGTATCATACTTACATCATATTAAAGGAGATTTTTCGATATGGCAAAAGGAAAGGGCAATCGTCTTTTTTTACTCGATGAATTGCGCGGATTCGCGATTATATGTATGGTGCTGTTTCACGCCTTTTTTACCGCGTCCGAAATGTTCGGCTGGCCCATCGCAACCAAGCTGCTCTATTTCTTTATGCCCGCAGAGCCGTATTTCGCGGCACTTTTTATAGTCATTTCGGGTATTTCGTGCAATCTCTCCCACTCGAACGCAAAGCGCGGACTTATCCTTTTGGGAATAAGTATCGCGATGACGCTTATTACCTATTCGGCCAGGTATATCGGGCTTTACGGTATCGAAATTTGGTTCGGCATACTGCATTTATTGGCGGTGTGCATTCTTTTTGTAGCGCTTTTAGGTCGCGGACTGAAAAAAATTCATCCCGTTGTCGGCATCCTCATTTGCGCGTTTCTATTTTATTTCACCATGCACATCGACCTCAATAAAGGAGCTCACCTCAACTTTTTCACCCAGACGATTGACCTACCCGAATGGTTGTATAAAAATGACCTTTTATGCCCGTTTGGATTCTATTCGCTTAATTTCTTTTCGGCAGATTACTTTCCGTTACTTCCCTGGCTGTTTATGTTCCTCATCGGCTACTACCTCGGCATGTACGTCAAAAAGGGTAAGTTCCCAAAATTCTTTTATAACAAGCACGTACGTCCCTTTGCCTTTGTAGGAAAATATACACTTTGGATTTACATTGTTCATCAGCCGGTTATCTATGCAATTTTTTACGCCGTTTCTTTGGTAATGGCTAACATATAAATAATCAAATAATTATTTATTTCGACATATTGACTTTTGGGTACGGCTTGTAGTATAATGATCGATAGCTATATAAAGGTATGTCGGCGGATAACGTCCGCCTGCTTATAATCCTTCGACAATTCGGAGGGAGGGAATTTAGATGAGCCAAGTACGCTTAAAAGAAAATGAGAGCTTGGAAAACGCACTCAGACGCTTTAAGAGAGCTACTGCCAGAGACGGTGTTATTCAGGAAGTTCGTAAGAGAGAACACTATGAAAAACCTTCCGTTAAGCGCAAGAAAAAGTCTGAAGCTGCACGCAAGCGTAAATATCGCTGATTATTTGCTTAATTCGGCGTATATTTGATGCGCCCATTTTCCAGGCAAAAAGAAAAACCAATCAGAGATAAATTTTATCTGCATAAAAGCGGCTTTTTGAAAAAAGCCGCTTTTTTGTTTTTATCACTTTTTTAGGAGAATCGTATGGGATTTTTCATTCCGGATAAGAGATTTCGTCGCATAACCGAAATCGACTATGATTATTTAAAACAAAAGGATATAAAGGGACTCATTCTCGACGTTGACAATACCCTTTCGACCCACCATTCACAAACGCCGCTCGAGGGGCTGGACGAATGGTTGGATAAAATGAAAAAGAATGGTATAAAGCTCATTATTCTGTCCAATTCTAAAAAGGCGAGGGTTACCCCTTTTGCAAATAAGCTTGGACTCGATTTTATTTCGCTGGGGTTAAAGCCGCTTCCGTTCGGGCTGATTCGCGCAAAAAGAAGGCTCGGCTTAAAGGCAAAAAACGTCGCCATGGTCGGAGACCAGATTTTTACCGACATTATCGGCGCGAATTCCTGCGGACTGAATACAATTTTGCTCGAGCCAATTAAATTAGAGGACGGAAAAAGCTTCAAAATAAGACGAAAATTAGAAAAGCGATTCATCGCAAAGTACGAAAGGAAAGCCACCAATGAGCGCTAAATTCGGACCGGCTGGAAACTCGGAAAGCTTCGCTAAAATGAAGTATAAGTCAAGCTTGGACGTACCCGAATACATCGAAAAGATGGGACTCGACGCCTATGAATACCAATGCGGTCGCGGAGTAAACATAACCGATGAAAAGGCAATTTTGCTCGGCAAACTTGCCGCCGAAAAGGGCATTGCGCTGTCAATTCACGCGCCGTATTACATTTCGCTAGCATCAGCCGAGCAGCCAAAGCTCGATAATTCGATAAACTACATTCTGCAAAGCGCAAGAGCAGCCGATAAAATGGGGGCTACACGAGTAGTCCTTCACCCCGGTACAAAGGGGAAATTCGACAGACGCGATGCAGTAAATCTCGCACTCGACACATTTAAGAGGGCGATTGTTGCGCTTGACGACGAAGGACTCGGTCACGTTACCCTTTGCCCCGAAACGATGGGCAAAATCAATCAACTGGGTGACCTTGACGAGATAATGGAATTCTGCAAAATCGACGAGAGGGTTATCCCCTGCATCGATTTCGGGCATCTCAATTCGCGCACACACGGCGGACTCAAAACAAAGGACGATTTCGATAAGGTGCTCGACACCATCGAAAATGCAATCGGCAACGAAAGAATGAGAAAATTTCACGCGCATTTTTCAAAAATTGCGTGGTCGGAGGGTGGCGAGGTAAAGCACCTCACCTTTGAGGATACCGTTTTTGGTCCCGATTTTCATTTCCTTGCCGAGATTATTGCCGAGCGAAACTGCTCGCCGACAATCATTTGCGAATCGGCAGGAACTCAGGCGGAGGATGCTCTGACCATGAAGAAAATGTATCTTTCGGCAGTAGAAGGGCGTGCGAAATAATGAAATTTAATGAGAAACTCAAGCTCATGCGCGAAAAAAACAGCTACACAATAAAGCAGGTGGCAAAAGCCGCACGAGTACGAGTCAAAACAATGGAAAAATACGAATCGGGAATAGAAATCCCGAAGCTTAAAACGATAATCAAAATCGCTGAATTTTACGGATTTTCGACCGCCGAGCTTTTTCAAACCGCGATGACGGAGGTAACAGAAATCACCGAAGCGATGAAAAAAGGAGCCGACACAGAATGAAAAAAATACTCATAATCAACGGGCCAAACCTGAATATGCTTGGCAAAAGAGAGCCCGAAATTTACGGCAGCCGTTCGCTTGATGACATAAATCGCGACCTGAAAGCACTCGGCGAAACAATGAATGCGAAGGTTGACTTTTTTCAGTCGAATGTCGAGGGCGAAATCGTAACAGCCATTCACTCGGTGCTGGACGGATACGACGGCTGCATAATAAATGCAGGTGCATATACCCATTATTCGGTGGCAATTCACGACGCAATCGCCGCCGTCGAAACAAAGCCGTTCATCGAGGTTCACCTTTCAAACGTACATACCCGCGAGGAGTACAGACACAAGTCAATGCTCTCCCCCGTTTGCAAAGGAGTTATACTCGGATTCGGTGAAAAGAGCTATTCTCTGGCACTAAAAGCTCTTTGTGAGGACTAAAATCGAGCTAAATATAAAACTTTTTGACATAATAGGGATAAAAAGTTAAAAAATGCTTGAAAATAATATGATTTTATTATAAAATAAAGTGTAATAAATTTTAAAATTTACGGTAGCTTTGCTTGTCAAACCCTGTGCCGACGGATATGGGTGTGACAACCTTTTACAGCATCGACTGCCTTTACCGTCGGAGAAAGAGGTTTTTATTATGGTTACAGCTGGTGATTTCAGAAACGGCGTTACTTTCGAAATGGATGGTAACGTATATCAGATTATCGAGTTCCAGCACGTTAAGCCGGGTAAGGGTGCAGCTTTTGTCCGCACCAAGATCCGCAACGTCATTGCCGGCTCGGTAGTTGAAAAGACTTTCAACCCGAACGACAAATACCCCACCGCCTACATTGAAAGAAAGGATATGGAATATTCCTACAATGACGGCGACCTTTACTACTTCATGGATCAGGAAACATTCGAACTCGTTCCCATCGGTAAGGATCAGCTCACCGA
>JAFOCB010000066.1 GCA_017381515.1 Clostridia bacterium
AAGGTGGTGGTTGTTTATTATTTATTCTTTTACAAACACCTTTACGATTTCGCCCACGTACATTCTGTGAAAATCGTTGTCATACCATTTGAGGCAGCTTTTATCAATAAAGCCATCTTCTTTAAGGTCACTTGCGTACAATTTTTTGCATATAATCGTTAATCTCGCCTCGTCAAAGGTGACCGTGCCGTCAACGTAAACGGGAGTGAGTCCTGCTTCGGCGGTCTTGTTTACGTCGCGACCACTCTTTTTACCGCAAATGGTGTGAATGTCCTTTTTATCTCCGTAGAAGGAGAGGGTAAAAAGGTCACTCTTTTCGATAAATTCGTAGGTGTATCTTTGCGGACGGATGACCGTGACGGCAACGTCCTTGCCCCACATTTCGCCCATTCCGCCCCAGCTTGCGGTCATCATGTTATATCCTGTTTCATCACCTGCGGTGACAAGCATCCATTCGTCAGCTATTAGCTTTATGATATTGTCCTTTATTTCCTTTGCCATAATTTCTTTCATAAATAAATCAACTCCTCTTTATGCTACTGATTTTATCATATTTGAGCCGCGTTTACAAGTACATTATGCGGCATTTTCGATAATTGCCACCATAACAGTAATGTCGTCTTCGTGGCCTTTTTCGCATCGACGAAGGGCCATGTCAGCGAGCTTTTCGGCAAGTTTCTGTGCCGAGCCGTCCTGCCACTGCCCAATTTCGTGCGAAATCCATTCAATTCCGTCAACTGCTGCTCCGTCAGACATCATAACTACGATGTCACCCTTCGCCAAGTTTACACCCGCGCAATCGAATTTTACTTCGCGGAGAATACCTGCGGGAAGGGATGTGCTTTCGGCTCGGCCTGTGTATCCGCGCTGACGTATAATTGTCGGTGCGGCTCCTGCCTTGTACATATCCATTCGCCCTGAAAAAAGGTCGATATTCGCCGCATCAATGGTTGCGAGTGATTCATCCACCGATTTAAAAATCATTGCGGAATTGACGATTTTGAGCGAACAATCATAGCCGAAACCCGCCTTTATCAGCTGCGCCATCAATCCCGATGCCATAGCCGAGTCAACCGCCGCTCTGCCACCCGTACCCATTCCGTCGGACAGAAGCATAACAGCGCTTCCACGTCCATCGGTGAAAATATCGCCCGAGTCGCCGCATATTTTTGCTCCTCTGCACGAATGTTGAGCCATTCCGTAATCAATGGCAAATACTGCCTTTTCGGACAGTGTGATGAGGTTTCCTCGTTCATTCGATACAATCGTCGGTGGGTCGAAATCTCTCGCGCAAACGGCAGATACAGTTTTGAGAAGCTCCGACCTGTTAATAAGCTTATTCATTATGCCTGTGCGAATTTCGACCGTCATGTGACTGTATTTATCAACCGAACAGGCGATGTCGGTCGCAATGATTTCAATTTCTTTTAATCGCAAACTTAATAGGCGAGCAGTTTGAATATCGTACCTTCTCGATTTTTCAAAATCGACCGCCATCTCGCGAAGCATATCCGACATTCCTTGAAATTGGTCGCATACCACGCCTCTAACCTCATCGATGCGCTTTTGTGCCGTTTGTTTGGAGATGTAGTCGCTGTATTCCGCTTTTAATCGTTCCTTTATCTTTTCCTTTCTCGAACAGGTGTTATAAAGCGGTATTTCCTGCTCCTCACTACTTGTCATTTCTTTGATTATCAGCGCCATTGACGAAAGGGTGTTTTCCTTATCTTTTTCCCAGCAGTGCATTCTCAGTCCGCATTCGGCGCAGACGCTCTTTTCGGTTAAGCGGAATATTTGGTCGTATTCGGGGGTGTTGATTTTTGCTAACCTGTTTGATACCTTTTTGAGCGTATTATCAATATTTGTAAGGGCATCTGATGCGCCTTTGAGTCGCATTGATACCGTCTTTCTAAGCCCGTCGAGTCGCGGCATTTCGGGTGTAGGGGCGAAAAATGCGGAAAAGAAAACCTGCATACCTTTCGGCATAACGAGGGTTAAAAGTATGCTAATGATTATTTCGTATAATGAGGTAAGACTAGCATCCACCTGACCTGATTGAATGAATATAACCATGCTACTGACCAAAAATGCCGCAGCAGAGCCAATTATGCCAAAGTGAGCAAACAGCCCCGCAACCATTCCGCCTAAGCTGTATGCACCGGCCAAAAACATCATTGACCCCGACATAAGCGACATTGCAAAGCCGAGCGATGCACCTACGATGGATCCTGCCGTTTCGCGTCCGTATCTGGCTGCCGATATGATGAGAAATACGGATATAACCCTTGCTATCGAAATGTGCATAATCTCGATTTCTGAAAGGGACATTATCAGCATCGAAAACACCACTGCAACGCTTACGAGGTTTGCCTGACCTATTCCGTGGGGTGAACGTGCGGTATCCTTGATTTTAGCCGCTTTATTTATGAAATACGCTCCCGAAGCGCATATCAATCCTTCGGCGAAACACATTATGAGGTCGTTGAAGCTGGATATGAATATCAGCCCCGATAATGAGCCGACTCCGCCTAAAAGTGCCGAAAATCCGCTTGTTTTAGTTATTTTGAGCTTGTCGGGAAGCAACCATTTCAGCATTGTTACTGTCACAACCGCGCCTATGTACCTTATTCCGCCGCTGCTCGTCACGGGGACAAAGTAGCCGACTACCGCACCGATTGCGGCTGCAATCGACATTTCGCACGGCATACCCGCAACCGCCGCAATTCCTAACGGCGCATATCCTTTAAAAAACATTACCCTCGAAAGTAAAAATCCGCACACCGCCGAAATCAGTTGACATAAAATCGCAAACGGCAATTCTGCAAACTGCTTTTTACCAATGGACCTTTTTACTGCATTTTCTTTCAACATTCCCACCGCCTGATATTAGTTTATGATTATTATAATGTAACGGCGGTACCGATTTTGTCACAAGCGGTATGAGTGAATTGGTAACTTTATGACACTAAATGCCGAAAATGAATTTTATTAAAAGAAGGAAGCGGTATAATTGTATAAAAAGTGAAAAAATTCCACTTGACTAATTATGAAAAGGGGAGTATAATCTAAATGAAACAAATTTTTCATTTAGAAATAGAGCGAGAGGTGAGCGAATTTTGCGAACAAAGAATAGCGAATATTTTATTCAAATCGAGGAGTTTATAAAGGAATATTATGAAAAGAACGGGATTTCTCCCTCCATGCGCGAAATTTCGCAAAAGGTCGGGATTTCTTGCGCTACCGTCCAGCGCTATTTATCCACGATGCGAGACGAGGGTAAAATTAAATATAGCGGTCACCGTTCTATTATGTCGAATCAATCTGTCCGCGATTTTGGCGAGATTTTAAAGGTGCCTGTTCTTGGACGCGTTTCCTGTGGTTTACCGAAATACACCGAGGGAAATATCGAGGAATATATCAATTTACCCACCTCAATTTTCGGAAATGGCAATTTTTATATTCTGTATGCGAGTGGCGACTCAATGATTGAAGCCGGAATAAACGATGGCGATATGGTTCTTATTCGCGTTCAGAATACGGCTGAGGTGGGGGATATTGTCGTTGCGCTTATCGATGACGAAGTAACATTAAAGAGATACTATCCCGACCCCGTACATAAACGAATTCGACTTCACCCCGAAAATCGCTCGATGAAGGACATTATTGTTTCCGACTGTATTGTTCAGGGTGTCGCGGTAAAGTTGATAAAGGATTTGAGCTGATAAAAATGCAGTACCGAAGAATACAACTCGAAGTTGAGGCGATATTTCACACCGACGGAAGCTTCGCGCCAAAGAGAATATATTTCGATGAAAAACCGTACGAAATCGACCGAATTATACGGGTGCGTCCCTATTGTCCGCGTGTGGTTGGATGCGTTGCGCCGATTCAGTACACAGTTTTAGTTGAAGGAGCGCAGAAAAAGATATATTACGAGGCCGACTCAAACACCTGGTTTTCAATAAAGGAATGTGATAAAACGTGAGCGAAAGGGCTATATTGCATAGCGACCTTAATTGCTTTTTTGCCTCGGTCGAAAGGGTGCTTAACCCCGAATATGAGGGAAAGGCAATTGCTGTTTGCGGCTCAATCGAGGATCGTCATGGCATCGTTTTAGCCAAATCCGAGCTTGCAAAACAGGCAGGGGTAAAAACCGGAATGGTCATCTGGCAGGCAAAGCAGCTATGTCCCGATTTAATTACGGTAAAGCCGAATTATGAATATTACTCAAAGTTTTCGTCACTCGTTCGGGATATATATTACCGCTTCACCGATTTGGTCGAGCCGTTTGGACTTGATGAATGTTGGCTTGACGTGACAAACAGCCATATTTTCGGTTCACCCTACGAAATAGCCGAAAAAATTCGCACTACTGTAAAAAGAGAACTCGGACTTACCGTTAGCATTGGCGTTTCGTATAATAAGGTGTTCGCAAAGCTCGGCTCGGATATGAAAAAACCCGACGCAATAACCGAAATCAGCCGCCAAAACTTTCGTGATAAAATATGGGGCTTGAGCGTTTCTAATTTGCTTTACGTCGGTCGTGCAACGACCAAGCGGTTGAATGAGCACGGCATTTTTACAATAGGCGAGCTGGCATTGTCGCCCCTTTCGGTGATTCAAAAAATGCTTGGTGTAAACGGTGTTCAGCTGTGGCATTATGCAAGGGGAGAGGATACCTCGAGGGTAATGCACCGCGATTTTGTATTTCCGGCAAAAAGTTTGGGCCACGGAATAACCTGTAATGCTGACCTCGAGAATGAGGAGGAGGTATGGCGGGTTATATTGCAGTTATCTCAGGATTTGGGGCATCGACTTCGCGTGCATAACCTGTCGGCTTCGGGGGTCAAATTGTCGGTAAAAAGTGACGATTTAAAGGTGCGTCAGTATCAAGCACCCCTCGAAATTCAGACCCAAAGCCCATTCGAAATTGCCACCGCTGCACGACGCCTTTTTAAATCGTACGAGTGGGATAAAAAGGTCCGTGCCTTGTCGGTTACTGCAATCGGACTTTCATCCGAGTCAAAGCCGTTTCAGATTGATTTATTTGCCGATTTAGAGCGTCACGATAAGCAAAAAAGCATTGATGATGCGGTTTACATAATTCGCAACAAATTCGGTGATAAAGCAGTACGTGCCGCATCATTGTTAGGTAATTTAAAGATGCCTGATAATTCGGAGCGCAATAGCGTGCTGCCGGGAAAAATGTTTGAATAACAGATATATGAATATAAAAAATATTCCGTGCTTTGTCTTAAAACAATGCACGGAATGTTTATGTTTACATAATTCTATTAAACTTTTTCAATTAAACAAACCGAATGTGCCGAAATTCCTTCCAGCCGACCGGTGAATCCCATTCCTTCTTCGGTGGTAGCTTTGACGCTAACACAGTCGATAGAAATGCCAACCATATCGGCAATATTTTTTCTCGTTTTATCAATGTGGGGAGCAAGTTTCGGCTTTTGTGCGAGTATGGTAGCGTCGATATTAACAATGCAGTATCCGTTCTCCCTTATGATTTCGGCCGTCCTTTTGAGCAGAAGCATACTATCGGCATTTTTATACTTTTGGTCGGTGTCGGGAAAATGCTTTCCAATATCGCCCAGAGCAGCCGCGCCAAAAAGCGAGTCGGAAATAGCGTGAGCGAGGACGTCAGCGTCGGAATGACCTGCCAGTCCCATTTCGAATTCGATTTTTTCTCCGCCGATTATGAGTGGTCGTCCATTTTCAAAGCGGTGAGCATCGTAGCCGTGACCGATACGAAACATAATTTAATCCCCCTTGTTACATTACGATACCATTATACACCATTTGTTTCACATAAGCAATTGTGTAAAATGCTACAAAAAAATTTAAAATTTTTACACACAAAACGATTGATTATATCTATATTTATGTTAAAATATATATAATAATATGTTTGGAGGTGTACCCCTTTGGGCGCATTGTTTAAAATGATAGAATCGTGGATTACCCATTTCGGCCTGGTAATGAGCGCCTTTGGGTTAATTGATCTCCTCGATATTATCATCGTTGCATTTATTATTTATAAGCTGATTCAGATTGTCCGCCAAACGAGAGCAAAGCAGCTTATTTACGGCGTGTTTATTATCGTTTTTGCATGGGCTGTTTCGGCGTGGCTTGATATGATAGCGCTTCACTCTATGCTTAATCTCGTCATTGGTCAAGGTGTTATTGCTATCGCTATTATCTTCCAGCCCGAAATTCGTAATGCGCTAGAGATAGTGAGCCGCACTAATATCGGTCTCATCAGTCGAAAGAATAAATCGGGCAACACCTCTGTAATCGAAGCCAGTATCGACGCAGTAACCCATGCCTGCCAGACCTTCCAGAATTCAAAAACGGGAGCTCTCATTGTGTTCGAGCGTGAAACTCCTCTCGGCGATATTGTAAAAACTGGGACGGTTATTGACGCCGATGTTACTGTTGAACTGTTGAGTAACATTTTTTATCCCAAAACGGCTCTTCACGACGGCGCAGTAATCATCCGCGAGGGTAGAATTCATGCCGCAGGATGTATTCTTCCGCTGACACATGACACTAATCTTAAAAAAGAGCTTGGCACCCGTCATCGCGCATCTATCGGAATGAGTGAAAATTCGGATGCCGTTGTCGTTGTTGTATCTGAGGAAACGGGCAATATTTCGGTCGCAATCGACGGAAAGCTGCGCCGCGATTTAAATATGGGTTCACTTCACGAATTTCTCGAAAAGGAACTCATTCCCAAAACGGATGATAATGACAATTCCTTTATAAGCAAGATTAAGATGATAGGAGGCAACAGAAATGACTCGTCTAAGTAGTTTGCTTTCCCGCCTTCTTAAAAGTAATCGATTTCTTGCGATAGTTTCTCTCATTGTTTCCTTTGTTATTTGGTTCAATTTGTCCCAGGTGTACAACCCTGTCTCGACGAGAGATATTAGCGATGTTCCTGTAACCTTCCGTGTCAGCTCGGCACTTGCAGCCGATGGATACGAGGTTATAAAAAACAGTGAAATCACCGTTGACGTCACCGTATCGGGAAAGACAGCGAATATATCCTCTCTTTCGGCAAACGACATCGCCATTGTTGCCAACATCACCGGACAGGGAATAAAAGCATGGACACTTGATAGTAGTGACAATCGCAACTTTGATGTTATTGCTATGAGCATGAATCAGGTTACCGTTATGACCGATATTTTTAATCGTGATGGAGAAATTTTCGAAGTAACGGCAAAGTCTGATAACGTTTCTGCACCCGATGGACTCATTGTCGATGCCGCAAAGGTAAAGGACGAAGCTTTTTCGCAAATAAAAATTACGGGAGCACAGTCGGTCATTGATAAAATTGCCTCTGTAAAGGTTCAAACCGACGTGAACGATACGATAAGTAAAACCACCGATTTTGATGGAAATATTACCTTGTTTGACAATGAGGGAAAGGTCATTGACAGCAGCTACGTTTTCCTCTCCTTCGACACGGCTAAAATTACCGTCCCGATTTCGATGAAAAAGGAAGTTCCGGTCGTAGTAACCTTTACAAACGCACCAAAGGACAATCCCATAAAGGTAACGCCGAGTGTAAAAACTGTTGTCGTAAAGGGTTCACCACAGATTATCGAAAAATTAAAGTCGGTCGAACTTGAACCGATAAACTTTGCTGATATTACTCCCGATACTACCGATTTTATTCAAAAAATTAAGTTGCCCGAGTCGATTGAATGTATCGATGGCAACGTCGAGATTACTGTAAAACTCGAAATGAAGGGCATTACTTATAAGAATATCGTTGTAACTAATTCGTCCTTCAAACCGCAGAATGTCACACAAGGGCTTAACGCTACGATGGATAGCTTTACTGTCAAAATAATTGGTTCATCCTCGGTGTTGAAGGGGATAACCGCCGATGATATTATCGTTTCCGCCGACCTAAAATCATATAGCAAGGGTGAGCATAGCGGAGTACCCGTTACGGTGAAATTTGCGAATAAATCGTCGGCTTGGGTTGCAGGAGTATATACCGCCAACATTAAACAATCCTAATTTATCAATAAACGTTATAGAAGGCCGTCTTTTAGGCGGCCTCTAATTATCTGCACACATGATGGTTTCCCGAATATACTAAAATCGGGAGGTGCTAATTGTGTCAGAAATGATTATAAACATAATTATAGTCGCATTGGCGGTTTACGGACTGACCTGCATTATACGATGGATTTGGTCACGTGTGATAAAAAAAGGAATTAGTCAAAACATATTGGTAGTGCCGCTATATGATGATAATTTAGAGTTTTCGTTACGTGATGCAGTTACCTTGGCAAAGACCGCGGAAATAGAAAGTGTCGCCGCGATAGATTGCGGATTAAGCGCCGAATCGAAGCAAATGGCACTTATATTTGCCAATAGCGAACCACTGGTAAAAATAATTGATTCAAGTGAAGTTGTAAAAAATATATTTTAGTAAAAAAAGGGGTGAGGGCGGTGGCCGATGAAAGATTAGAAGGTACGGTTGAATACATAACCTTTCATAATGAGGAAAACGGATTTACCGTCCTCGAACTTGCAACCGAGGATGAGCTTGTAACTGTGGTGGGTACTTTCCCGCTCATTTCGCCTGGCGAGAATTTGATGCTTATTGGCAATTATGACACACACCATTCCTTTGGCCGCCAGTTTAAGGCAAAGGTGTGTGAGCGAAAAATGCCTGCATCAGCGGCAGCAATACTGCGTTATTTATCGGCCGGCGGAATAAAGGGAATCGGTCCTGCAACGGCCAAAAAAATTGTAGATAAATTTGGCGAAAACTCGCTGCATATTATTGAAAAGGACCCGGAACGACTCGCAAGCATAAAGGGAATAACCGTACATAAGGCACGTCAAATTTGCGACGAATTTATGCGTCAGTTTGGTATGCGTGAGGTAATGCTGTTTTTATCGCAATATTCATTTACGTCCGACGAGGCGCTTGCGGTGTATAAAATATTTGGAGCCGCTTCGGTCGATAGATTAAAGGCAAACCCGTTTTATTTATGCAGTGATGAGCTTGGTTTCGACTTTGAACGGGTTGACGAAATGGCAGCTCAGCTCGGCTTTGAGCATGATTTTACGTTTAGAATTTATGCAGGGATTGAGTATGTACTGCGCCATAATCTGCAGAATGGTCATACTTGTATTCCTCTTGATAAGCTGAGATCACTTTCCGTCAGTTTGCTCGAAATCGAGGATGACAGAATTGCATCAATAATTGAACATATGGTTTCGTCAAACCGACTCTTCCTCGCCGAAATTGAGGGTAGGGAATTTGCGTATTTACCTCATATGTACCGTGCCGAAAGCTATTGCGCGAGACGAGTAAACGAACTTGCTAATACGGAATTTAAGTCCTCGCTTAATATCGAAAAAGAAATAGGAAAAATTGAAAAAACACTAAAAATTGAGTTCCAAACTCGGCAAAAAGAGGCGATTAGCAACGCTTTGACCCGCGGAATTATGGTACTTACCGGCGGTCCCGGTACGGGCAAAACTACAACGCTAAACGGCATTATCCGCATATTTGAAAAGCTCGATTTCAATATTTGCCTTACTGCACCTACCGGCAGAGCGGCAAAGCGGATGTCAGAGTTGACCGGTCGCGAGGCAAAGACGTTGCACCGACTACTCGAAGTTGAATGGGGACCAAATCACCGACCTGTTTTCATGCGTAATGAACGAAATCCTCTTGATTGCAATATTATAATCGTGGACGAGCTGTCTATGGTTGACATAATACTATTTGAGAGTTTACTTTCTGCTATGCCTAGGGGATGTCGGCTAATAATGGTTGGTGACTCTGACCAGCTTCCGTCTGTCGGTGCAGGAAATGTGCTTCAGGACGTGATTGAATCGGGAATGGTTCCGGTGGTCGAGCTTACCGAAATTTTTCGTCAAGCGCTCGAGAGCACCATTATCACCAACGCACATTTAATCGTAAAGGGTGAGGAACCCGACCTAAGTCACAAGGATACCGACTTCTTTTATTTGAGCCGAAATGACTCTTTGTATGGCGCGGATACCGTTGCTGACCTGTTTTGCCGCCGTTTGCCCGAAGCGTATGGTTTTCTTTCTAATGGTGATATTCAGGTGCTTTGTCCGTCGCGAAAGAGGGAAATGGGCACGGTGAATATCAATAATTTAATTCAGCAACGTATCAATCCTCCTGCAATAAACAAGCGCGAAATGAAGCAACACGGCTTTATTCTCCGCGAGGGCGATAGAGTAATGCAGATAAAGAATAACTACGATATAATGTGGGAAAAGGATGACGGCACCGATGGCACAGGAGTGTTCAATGGTGACGTAGGTATTCTAAAAATGGTTGACATAAAATCAGACAGAATTATCGTCCGTTATGATGATAGAGACGCCTATTATACCTATGAGGATGCCGAACAGCTTGAACTTGCCTATGCGGTCACTGTGCATAAGAGTCAGGGTAGCGAATTTGACTGTGTCATTTTGCCGGTGCTCGACCTACCGCCCCAGCTTAGATACCGAAATCTGCTTTATACCGCCGTCACGCGAGCAAAAAAACTGCTTATTCTCGTCGGTTCGCAGGAAATTGTCAATCAAATGGTCCATAATGATAAGAGGACGCGTCGCTACACAGGTCTCAAAATGATGATTGCGGAGAATAAAAATGATTTATAACGATAAACCATCATATTGGGGCTTTTTGGTTTCGCTTGTCTTTCCCGTCAGGTGCTTTTGTTGTGACGGACTAATTAGTTACGGTGACTATATATGCGACGATTGCCGAGCCGAAATTGAAAAATGCCGCAATAGTCGAACGAAGGTCGTTTCCTTCTATGGCAGAAGGTATAATATTCATTCGCCATTTGTGTATAAGGATGCGGCTGAATCGGCGGTAAAGCTCATTAAATTCACCTTTAGCCCTGATAATGCAAAGCCGATGGGTGATGAAATTGCCGCCAAGGTAAGACGACTTCGCGAAAGGGATTTTGACCTTATCACAGCCGTCCCTTTTACAAAAAAGGATAAGTTTGACCGCGAATACAACCACGCAGTTTTGATGGCAAAAAGGGTGTCAAAGCGACTTTCTGTTCCATTTGACGAAAAGCTGCTTAAAAAGATTAGACAAACCAAGCGTCAGCATCATCTGTCGGGACTTGAGCGCCGCACTAATTTGCGTGGTGCCTTTGCCGCACGTAAGGACGTGAAGGGAAAGCACATTTTACTCATCGACGACGTAGTTACAACGGGAGCCACCCTTTGCGAATGCGCAGATATGCTTTATCGCGCAGGGGCAAGAAAGGTCACTTGTGCCACATTTGCGGCTGCAAAATATTCAAATTGACAGAGGATTTTCTTTGTTATATAATTTATGTAGGATAAAAAATATTGATTGGAGTTACCATGTTCACTGATTTGGGAGTTGACCTCGGAACGAGAAAAACGGTTATATGCCGAGGCAAAAAAATTGTACTTAATCAGCCCTCTGTTGTGCTGATGGAGGAATATGATAACAGCCCGTATAAATTCGGCAAGGAAGCATTTGATGCGATTGGTCGTGTACCGTCTCGTTATCGTGCCGTTTGCCCGATTCAAAGGGGCGTTATTTCGGATTATGACGTGGCGGAGCACATGCTTCGTTGCTATATTCAGTATGCCTGTGGTAAGCGAATGACAAAACCGCGTGTTGTCGTTTCTATGCCGTCAAATATCACCTGGGTTCAGCAGCGCTCTATCATCGACGCGGTACAGAATGCGGGTGGACGAAGCGTTTGTACCATCGAGTCGTCGGTTGCAGCCGCTCTCGGAATGGGAATCGATTTCAAGCGTCCTCACGGAGCAATTATTGTTGATATTGGCGCAGGAACAACCGACGTTGCCGTTATTTCAATGGGCGGATTGTCAAAGTGTGAGTCGTTGAGGGTTGCAGGTACCGATATTGACGCCGCAATTATCGATTACATGAAGCATGAATATAATATGCTTATTGGCGAACATACCGCCGAATTTATAAAGTGTCAGGTTGGTGCGGCTATTCCTCGACCGGTCGAAATCGTCATTCAGGCAAAGGGTATCAGCATCGCAACAGGAATGCCTAAATCGGTCGAAATTACCGCTAACGAAATATGCGAAGCAATTTCCGATGTGGTTTACCGCATTTCGAGCGCAATTCGCAACGTGCTGGACAAAACACCGCCAGAACTTGTCGGCGATATTGCAGAGGACGGAATTTATTTGACGGGTGGCACATCACAGCTTTCGGGAATGTCTGACTGGCTGTCAAAGTATATCGGAATAAAGGTAATTACCGCCGATAATTACGAAACCTGCGTTGCGCGAGGAATCGGAAACGTGCTTGAACATTTTGATATATTGCAAAATGGCGATTACGAATTCCGCACCTTGCAGGATTTGATAATCGGTTAATTTTGTTTGATTTTCTAAAAGTAGCAGGACCGCATAAATTTTGATTTGCGGTCTTGCTTTTTTATTATCATACTGTTATAATATTCGGGTGGTATAAATTTGCTGGTATAGCTCAGCCGGTAGAGCAGCTGATTCGTAATCAGCAGGTCGGGTGTTCGAGTCACCTTACCAGCTCCATATAAAAAAAGACACGCCTA
>JAFOCB010000067.1 GCA_017381515.1 Clostridia bacterium
ACCGAGACTCCGTATGCTCACCTTGTATGCGGTTGCCGCAGCGGAAAACCGACTGGTTGCCGGTACGGGTAACAGAAGTGAAGCTTATGTAGGTTACTTTACCAAGTGGGGCGACGGTGCTCACGATTTTAATCCCATTGCAGATCTCACCGTTACAGAGATATATGAATTTTTGCGTTATCTTGATGCTCCGAAGTGCGTTATAGAAAAAGCCCCATCTGCGGCACTCTTTGACGGACAGACCGATGAAACGGAAATGGGTGTAACCTACGCCGAGCTTGACGCATATCTTTCCGGAGGCGATATTCCGGCAAAGCCAAAACAAACCATCGAGCGTATGCATAGAATAAGCCAACATAAAAGGAAAGGTATAGCTGTTTATGAGGAATAATAAAAGGCGCGATTGTCAATCTATGTATACGGGCGATGCATATAAATTTTGATACTTAAAAATTTGTAAAGTGGTACAAAAACATAGTTTATTTTAATATAGGTTTAGGTTTTGTCGAGAAGTGTGTAATATGAAATCTTGAAAAAATGTGTAAAAGCAACATCAAAAAACTTGAAAAAATGTGTTTTAGGGTAAAACATGCTATTATGATAGCAGATTTTAAATCGTCAAAACGGCATATTTTTATGCGTTTTTCTATCAAAAAGGGCAAATTAGCATATTTAAAATCGCTATTTTTCAAAACGGGCAAAAAATTACACTTTTATATTTGACACTTGGAAAGTTCTGTGTTAAAATAAACCCAAACTTAATAATATATTGCTTCATGAATAGGCAAACAGATGGAAAGTATGTATTACTACATACCAGGCGGGGATAAGCAATACCGATGGTAGGATGTAGTTACACATTCGTCTGTTAGCACAAGAACAGTCGATATTTCAAGCACCTATCTTCGGATGGGTGCTTTTGTTATTTCATAGGGGCCACGAAAGTGGGAAATAGTAAAACACTCCAGCTCTTATTAAGTTATATTAGATATTCTTTGAAAGGATGGAGGATGAATGAAATCGGACCGATATGATGAACTCGATTACTTAATCGGCTTCACTGTATGTGAAAAGATGTACAATGAAGGCGTTATGTCATTCGAGACATTTTGCCGAATCAACCGGGCAATGGCCCGAACTGTTGGTGTAGAACCGATTATCGAACTCTCGCACATTCGTCAAGAATCCTCAGATTTAGTAAAATGGTAGTACCATTTTATGAAAGTGAGGTAATCTAATGGAAAACGAATTTAGAAGAGAGGTATTTGTTCTAAAGCCAACAAGCAAAGAAGAAAAAGGAAAAGCAAAACTCCGTGTAGCCGCGTACTGTAGGGTCAGTACCGACTCGGAGGACCAGGTACATTCCTTTATTGCTCAGGTAAAGTATTATACAGACTTTATCCGAGGCAGAGAGGATATGGTTTTGGTCGAAGTCTATGCCGATGAGGGAATTACCGGCACCACCACAAAAAAGCGTGACGAATTCAATCGTATGATGAGAGATTGCCGGGCGGGAAAAGTTGACCGCATCTATGTAAAAAGCGTGTCCCGTTTTGCAAGAAACACGCTCGATTGTATTGAATACGTCAGAGAACTTAAAAAGCTTAGTGTATCGGTGTTCTTTGAAAGCGACGGTATAGATACAGAAAGCATGAATCACGAGCTGGTTCTGTATATTAAGAGTGCTTTCGCACAGGAAGAATCCCTTTCCAATTCCAAACGTGTCAGAAGATCTAACCAGATGCGTATGGAAACGGGTACGTTTACCTTTTTAAATGCGCCATTCGGTTTTCGAATCGAAGACGATACCTTAATACCAATTCCTGAAGAGGCTGAAGTTGTACGTCAAATCTTTAGGTATTATCTGCAGGGTATGGGTTTCGGTAAGATAGCACAAGAGCTGAATGGGCAGGATGTGCCGGGTAAACCTTGGGGCAAGGAAAGAATTAAGTATATTCTCAGTAATGAGAAATATATCGGTGATACGCTCCACCAAAAAACATATACGCCCGAAGAACTGCCTTTCCGTAATAGGAGAAACAGGGGAGAAGTAGACCAGTATTATGTGTCTAATTCCCATGA
>JAFOCB010000068.1 GCA_017381515.1 Clostridia bacterium
GCATAAACATTATAATTATATAATTATTTTGCTCAGATTACAATAGAAAACCGCAATAAATCTGAAAGAAAATGGGCAATAATTTCGCAATTTTTAAAATACGCATTTATATACCCTTTTGACCGCAAAACTGGGAATAAAAATTCACTGTCAAAAAATGTAATCAGTTGACATAATACGTATTATTTACTACTAAAGTTTGATATTAACGGTTAGAAAAGCTTGAATCGAGTGGATTTTTACACATTTTCAACAGAGTTTTTAACAATTATTATGTTAACATGAGTTTTGAAGAAAGTGTAAAATTTGCCCTGATTTGTATGTAAAATTATGCACCAAATCGCCGGTAGTTGATTTTTTATGCGTTTTGTGGTAAAATAAAATATATGTGCAAAAAATTATAATTTAACGAGGGAGGGAGTATAAGAATGACCGAGCAAGAGATTAAAAAATTGCAGCAAAAATCACTCGAAACCTTGCAGGAATTTGCTAAATTCTGTGACGCTAATTTTTTACGTTACTATATTATCGGCGGTTGCTTAATCGGAGCGGTACGCGAGGGCGGATTTTTGGCTTGGGACGATGACATCGACGTTTTTATGCCCCGACCCGATTACGAGAGATTGTGGCGAATGTGGGATTCACACGGCCGATTCAAGCTCCTTCGCACAACCGACCGACTCAATACAAGGAGTCAGTTTATTACCCTTTGCGACAGCGAAACCACCTGTGTACGCCGATTGACAAAGGATTTACCCATTCCGCAAGGAATCACGATGGACATTATTCCGCTTGACGGAGTGCCTTATTCGCGCCTTTCCCGCCTGAATCAAAAGCGACACGCAGTTTTATACTCGGTTTATTGTCTCGATATGCTGCCCGAAAATCACGGAATACTCAGCCGATTTGCAACCCGATTGCTCCTGATGAAACCCAAATGGCTTAAAAATCGTTTAAGAAAGCGCCACGAAAACAAAATGGCGCGTCATAATATTGCAAATTGCGATTATCTGACCGAGCTTTGTTCGGGGCTCAAATACATGGGCAACGAGTATCCAAAGGAATGGTTTGCGGCATCTGTACCCATCGAGTTTGAGGGGATGACACTGCCTGCGCCGAGAGGGTATAAAAAGTATTTGACCGCCGTTTTTGGCGATTATATGACACCGCCTGATGAAGGTGAACGTACCACCGACCACGGAATTTTATTGGTCGATACCGAGAGGTCGTATCTCGACACCCTTAATGGCGAGCAGTAAAAAATAATAAAAATAAAAAAAATCCACCGCGCAGGTGGATTTTTTTATTATATTTACCTTATCAGGTGGTGTAGTTATCAAAGTAACCCTGAACGAGAACGACGGGTGTACCCTTATCTCCCGAGCCGCTGGTAAGGTCGCAAAGTGAACCAATGAGGTCGGTCAGCTGACGGGGAGTTGTTCCCTGTGAAGCCATGTTTCCTACCAGGTTGTCGCCCTTTGCCTTGATGCTTTCGGAAATGGCCTTTTTAAGCTCTTCACCCGACAAATCCCTGTAGTCGTTGTCGGCGAGATATTTCAGTTTAAGCTCGTTGGGAGTTCCTACGAGTCCGTCGGTAAATGCGGGGGAAACAACCGGGTCGGCAAGTTCCCAAATCTTACCCTTAGGATCCTTGAATGCACCGTCACCGTAAACCATAACCTCAACGTGCTTTCCTGTTGCTTCTAAAATGCGCTTTTGCACGTCGAGAACAAAGGGCTGACAGTTGTGCGGAAAGAGTTTGATGCTTTCTTCGGTCGATTTGTTCGAGCCGAGGAGTCCGTAATTTTCGTTAAATCCGCTTCCGTTAACCGAAGCGTTGAGAATATCGTCGAGACCGCAAACAACCTTTGCTCCGGCTGCCTTTAAGATGCGCTTTGTACGAGCGCGTGTATGAATGTCGCAGGTGAGGACGTTGTCGGCGTATTCGAGGATAGCTCTCGGCTGATTGGCAAAGATGATTTCGACCTCAGCACCGCATTCACGGACGAGATTGCCGTAATATTCAACATAATCAACGCCGGTGAATTCGTGAGCATTTTTACCAAAAAGCTCGCGATAGCGTTCGAGAGATAGTACGTCTGAATAAGGATTTACTCCTGCTTCATCGAGTTTGTCCAAGCTGACAAGCTCGTTTCCAACCTCGTCGGAGGGATACGAGAGCATGAGTACAATCTTTTTTGCTGCCATGGCGATACCGCGAAGGCAGATTGCAAAGCGGTTACGCGAAAGAATGGGGAAAATAACGCCGATAGTTTCGCCGCCAAGCTTATTTTTAACGTCGGTTGCAATATCGTTTACCGAGGCGTAGTTGCCCTGAGCACGTGCAACGATTGATTCTGTGACCGAAATAACATCGCGGTCACGAAGCTCAAATCCTTCGCATTCGGCAGCCTCGATAACGCTGTCTGCAACGATTTTTGCGAGGTTGTCGCCCTTGCGGATAATGGGGCAGCGGATACCGCGTGAAACGGTACCAACTCGTCTATTGCTGTTTTCCATTTCGTTTCAGTTCCTTTATAATTGGATTTTTAACTGTGTTATTATATCATACAAGAAAGGTCATTTCAATATTTTTTGATTATATTTTTACCGCATATTTATATAAAATGCGCTACGAAAAAACATAAAAATCCGTCATTTTGAAAAAAATTAAGTCAGCAACAACCAAAATTATGGATTGTTGCTGACCTTTTTATTAGTCGGCGAGTGCGTATTTTTCGTCGTATGCCTTGAACTTGATCATGAATTCGTCGCTGTTCTTTTCGGCGGCTCTTATTATATTCTGCGCGTGAAGGCGATTGTGCTTTGTGTTGACGATCGACTTGCCCATATTCGAGCAGTGGTCGGATGTTCTTTCGATATCGGTGAGCAGGTCGGACCAAGCGAAACCGGCCTCAACGTTACAGTCGCCCTGCTGCATACGTAGAATGTGACGTGTACGCATCTGCTCTTTCAGATTGTCGATAACCTCTTCAAGCGGCTCGATTGAAAGGGCAACGTCGGTGCTATTATCGGCAAATGCAGTGTATGAAAGGTCGAGAATTTCGCTAACGGCAGCCGAAAGGGTAGCAAAGTCGCTGAGTGCCTCGTCGGTAAGGGAAAGATTCTTTTCACGAAGCTCCTCGACTGCTTCCAAAATGTTGACAGCGTGGTCGGAAATTCTTTCGAGGTCGTTGACGGTTTTGAGCAATTTGGTTGCTTCCTCACCGTCTTTTTCGTTCATTTTTTGTGCGCTCAATTTGATGAGATAGGAGTTAAGCGCTTCTTCATATCGGTCGGTTTTGTCCTCGTCGTCGAGAATACTCTTTGCCACTTCGGGTGAGTAGGACGAGAGTGAGGAAAGACTGTTTTTAAGCGCTCTGAATGAGTAATGGGCCATGTCGCAGGCGACCGAATGACACTGTTCGAGAGCAAGTGATGGGTTGATAAGCAGAAGCTCGTCGAGCTGAATCTTCTTTTCGTCGGTGTCTGAGTCGGGGATGCACTTGCAAACGAGCTTTTCGAGTTGGGCTGAGAAGGGGAAGAGGATAACCGTGCTCAGCACCTTGATAACCGTGTTGATAATAGCGATGTCAACGATGGTCGTGTGCTGGTCGAGAATAGCGGGTGAGAAGATAATATCAACTACCCAATATACGATGAGCCAGAAGCCCGAGCCGATAACGTTAAAGAAAAGATGTGCAAGGGCTGCACGTTTTGCATCCTTCTTTGTGCCTATGCAGGAGAGCATAGCGGTAACGCAGGTACCGATTGCGGTACCCATAATGATAGGAATTGCCGCTCCGATGGGAACCAAGCTTCCGCCGAGAACCACTGCCTGCAGGATACCTACAGCGGCCGAGCTTGACTGGATAATTGCGGTGAGAACCAAGCCGACAAGAAGGCCGAGTAGCGGGTTTTTAAACATAATAAAGAGCTGCTGGAATGCTTCACTTTCTTTAAGTCCGTCGAATGCACCACTCATAGTTTCCATACCGAACATGAGGGTAGCAAAGCCGAGGAGAATAGTGCCGGTATCCTTTGTTTTCTGCTTTTTGCAGAACATGTAACAGATAATACCGATAACTGCTAAAATCGGAGTAAAAGACGCCGGTTTTAACATTTTGATAATGAAGCTTTCGCCCGAAATACCGCTGAGCGAAAGAATCCAGCCGGTAATGGTTGTACCGATGTTTGCGCCTATAATAACGTTAATTGCCTGTTTGAGGGTCATCATTCTAGAGTTTACGAAGCCGACAACCATAACGGTAGTAGCCGATGAGCTCTGAATAATACAGGTTACGCCCATACCGGTAAAGAATCCGGCAAATTTGTTTGTAGTAATTTTACTCAGCAGGGTACGAAGACTGTTTCCTGCGCGTCTTTCGAGGCCGTCGCCCATTATACTCATACCAAAGAGGAAAAGGCAAAGACCACCGAGCATTTCGAGTACGTCGAAAATATTCATTCAATCACCTTCATTTTTTTCGATTTTACTAATGTACTAAATATTATTTATATATAAAAATCTATACTTAAAACGGGCGTTTACAGCCCCTTGTTTTTGGTGTGTCAAAAAAATTTCCCAAACTCACCCATTATGCTCATTTTATCCTATAAAAAGTCAAATTTCAATACCTCTAAATAATTTCGGCGTTTTACATTAAAACTTTCCAAATCGGAATAAAAAATAAAGTGAACAAATACAAAAAAGTCCCTCGTCAATGTCGAACGAGGGACTTTTGTGTATAGCGGTTAATTTTATTCTAATGTGGGGAAAAGTGTTTTACTGCGATTTTTCTTATCAAATATGCAGTTATATTGCAGCTGCTCGTATTTAAGAAGCCATTCCTTTTCTTTGCCTGTCGCTTGGTCAAAGGGCAAATAGCAGCCCGACTTTAACGAATAATAACCGAATGGGTTGATGGAAGGGATATTTTCCTCCAACTCGGCTAAAAAGCGGTTATAGCTCGGCATGGAGATACCTGCAACGTCGTAAACGTAGGATGACAAATAGCTCAAACTGGTGCAGTCAACCGACTTTTCCTCGATGTCGTAATTTGCCCAGATAAAGAAGGGCACCTTGTAGCTTTGTTGTTGCTCGGTCAAGCTTGTCGTACCAACCTGCTCCGAGGAGGTGAAAAAATCATTTTCAAAATTCGGTTGATGGTCGCCAAAGAATACTATTACGACCTCCTCATCCACGCTCTCGAAATATGAGACCAGATGCTCTACCGCCTTGTCGGTTTCGTGCAGGAGGGAAAGATACTGTTCAACGTCGCGATATTCCTTGTCATATCCGACAAGCGAAATTTCCTCATCGAAATTTTTAGCATTAAATGTGTATCCGCCGTGATTTTGCATCGTTACACCGAAAACAAACAAAGGGTTATCCTCTTGTTTTTCATAGGTGTCAATAATGGTGTCAAACATTTCACGGTCACTGATAAATTGTCTGATGCGGTGCTTTCCCGGAAAGGCGTCCTTAAACATAATTTTATCAAAGCCCAGATTTTTGTATGCTTCGGGGCGATTCCAACCGGTGGAGGTGTAGGGGTGCATTGCGACACAATTATAATCGTAATTCGATTTCAGATAGGATACCATTGAATAGGTTGATGAACGAATGTATTGCTGGTAGGGAGAGGCGTTTGCCGTCAACCACGCCATCGAATTACCGGTCAAAAATTCGTATTCCGAGTTTGCCGTTGTGCCGCCATAGATGGAAGCCAGGGCATAGCCCGAAACGGTATTTTCCTTTAACGACGAAATGTAGGGAGTGACCTCCTTGTTGGTGGATATTTCACCCAATACGCTCAGGTCAGAAAATGCCTCGTCCATGATTACAATTATGTGAGGTGGCTTTTCATCCTTTTCGGAGGTTGCGCTTTTGGAATATTCGTCGGCTAGTTGCTCGACCTTTTCTACGCTGTATCCTTCGGGTTGGACGGCGCTTGATGCTCTGAATTTTGCCGCAAAATCCAGTATGTAGCCGTTAAGTATTGCGCCGTGGTCTCGCCAGG
This sequence comes from Clostridia bacterium, assembly GCA_017381515.1. Classification (GTDB taxonomy): domain Bacteria; phylum Bacillota; class Clostridia; order Oscillospirales; family Acutalibacteraceae; genus UMGS1976. The sequence continues at coordinate 6,024 of JAFOCB010000068.1, forward strand.
GATAAAGCTTCACCGTCGAGGCATATCCAAAGGCGCAAACCGCTCCAACCACGCCACATACCGCCAAGGTTATCCGCCTTTTTACAGATAAGCGGTATTTGGTCCTCAAATAGCCGATTGATAGGAATAAAATGACCGCCAGCCATATTCCCGTGCCGACCAGAATTTTGCTCGGTATGGGAAACAAGCTGTAATTATCTACTACGTTCATTGCAGTACCGGTCGAAAAAATATCTACCGGCTCAAATAAACGTCCTCTGAAATTATACACATATACGTTTGTGATGGATATGAGTATGAATATACCGGTACCGATTGTAACCGAGGTTTTTATCCATCCCGTCAAGCAGTATATGATTAAAACCGTTGCGTAAACCAACAAAGCCGCTACAAAAAACTTTAATCGTCCCATGGTAAACACCTGTGGGATTATCATTACCTGGCAGGCGATGACGGTGACAGCGGAAGCAATAAAACCGCAGGTCAGATTTTTTAAAAGCGGTCTTTTGTTTAAGAAATGATAAAATCTTTTTAGCTCCATTACAAAGCAGTATAAAAAATACATCGCACACAGAGAAATTACTATGGTTGCCAGTGCGACAATTATTCCCGATGGAATGTGAAGTATTGCCGAAATCGACCGAATTTTTGCCGAGCCCTTCCATCGGTTGAAAAAGCAGTAGCCCAAATATGCGGTTATAGCCAGCGTGACATAAAATAGCGGACAACGAAGGTGATTTGCAAATAAACCGACCTTGTTTTGCGGTTTTTTCCAAATGATTAGCGCGACACCGATGATGCAAAGCAGTACAGCGGCAATAATATCGAATATTGCAGGAGGAGTGATAAGTATTAAAGAAGAAATGTAAGAAACAACGGCCAAAATAGTAAGCAAAACGTTTTCTCCTTATCCCATAATAATTTCTAAAATAACAATTTATTATAGCATAAAAACATATTAAATGCAACTCAAAACCGTACGTGACCCCGTGCAAGTAGTGCCATTTTATTTATGTTTTAAAAAGGAATCGGACCAAAATCGATAAATAACAACCTGCATAAAACGGCTCGGAAGCAACCACTTCCAAGCCGTTTAATTTTATCACTTTTTCATTGTTACGGTTACGCTTTTTGTTCCTGCGGGGACCAAAACTGTACCTGCGGCATTGTCAATCTCGCCGACGCTCACCGATTCAATGTTATCCTTGAATGAAAAAAGTTCGATGCTAAACGGAATATCGGTCGTGTCCCCCGTAAAGGTAATGGTGACCTCCTTACCCTTTACAGAAAGGTTGTATCCGACCTTTTTGGTCTTGCAAACCGAATAGTCCTTAATCTCGATTTCTTTTCCGTCGGCAATCCATTCGGTAGGAATACCGCGACCGATGATGATTTTTTCACCAATCTTTTCGGCGATAAGCGAGTCGAAAAGTACCTTTGTGCTTGTGGATTGACCCCACATGTGCCGACATGAGCCACCGCCACCTGCACTGTGGTCAATCGACCATTGCGATTCTTCATTCGGGTACTCAACTCCCTCCCACCAGCCAAAGGGTCAGCTCATCGAATTTTCTATCATAAACTGGTATGCCTTGATGCCTGCGTCTCGATACTGCTCGGCTCTCAAAGCGGTGCTGCCGTAACCTGCGTTGTAGGACGAACTGTAATATCCGTGCGGATAACCGTCGAAATTATAAATGGTATCGCTGATGTCCTTTCGTCTGTCAAAGCCGTGGGTGTATGTATCGTCAATGAGCGCAATCATTTCGCTGTTTTCCTGGTCGGTGTCAAAAATATTTCCGTCCTGAGTAAGCGCTTCGTAATAATGCTCGTCGGCGATAATAATTACGGCCTCGCCAAGCTGAAGCTCGCTTAAAAGGGTGGTCATGTTAGCGTAATTTTGGTCTCTGTCGGTGCCGTTGGTACAATCTAAAATATGCACCAAAACCTCGCCGTCGCCGTTCAAATCCTCGCCGTATTGGGCGGTATATATCTCCATAGCGGCGCGTACCTCGGAGGGAAGATAATTGTCCAAGCAAAGCAAAATTTTATAGTCGGGTTCTTTCTTCGCCAAGCATTGAGAAAATCCAAATATAATAACAAACGAGAAAAAAGCAACGCAAAGAATAGCGGCTTTGTTGTGAAACCATTGGTTTTCAAGCCATCTTAACGTCGTGTAAAGCTTTGGGTGCTTATCGGGGTTTATTTTAACGATACTATCGTGTTTATCTCTTTTTTTCATGTCGGCACCACCGTAAAAGAATGTTTAATAATTTATTATACCATTATTCGACCGTTTTGTACAGTTATCTAATCATAAAAAACGGAGCTTCGTTCAGAAACTCCGTTTTTTGTTATTCATGTATCGTGTTATGCGTTCCATGCCGGTTATGGCGATAATAATAATTATGAAAAGGAAGGGGATAGAATAGCTTTCCTTGGCCTCCCATATAAGATAAAACAACATTCCGCCAAAAAGCGTCACAAGCGGGAAGAAGGTGCGGGTTAGATGACGTTTTTTTATAATCCAAACCATAGCGGCCGCCGCAAGAAGAAGGGTAGCGGCGCGGAACATTTGGCCATAAAGCATAATATAGCCTCTGCCGCCTCCTACCGTTATCCTGGTGACGAGGTTTGTTTCCTCGGTGAGCTTATCTCGCAGGTAATAGTTGGCGCTTCCGTCCGACCATGTTATACAAATCTTACCCGCGCCGAGGGTGGCAAGTCCTATCGGTCCGCGCTCGTTAATTTCCTTTTTAATTTCCGCAATATGAGCATCTGTTTTTTGCTTTTTGGTAATTAAATCGCGAGTAAACTTCGAATCCTTGCCCGAAAACGTACCGTCGCGGTGAAGCCCCATCATAATCCAGTGGGTAACGGGATAATTTCTTGAATTATCCCCGCCGTGTTCCGTGATAAACGAATTAACGCCGAAAAATACCGTACCGCCGAAAATAGCCGCCGCCAAAATGCACGCCGCAATTTGAGAAAAAGAGTAACGGTTAACTATAAAATAGAAAACGGCAAAAATCGCAAAAGCAATAGCCTCGAACATTACAACGGGACGGATAAAGTAACCGATAACGGCTACTAACCCGTAAAGTGCCGCAAATATGCCCTTTACGACCATGGATTCTGCCGTATAAATAACCGCGCAAATAAGGAATAATCCGCACATAAAGGGCAAGCACATTGTGTTAGAATAGGCCCACGGAACGGTTAAGTAAATGGCGGGCTGCATAACCGAAATAAGCAAGTAGCGGCAAGCATTTTTTGGCCCCCACATAATTCTTACTCCGAAATATGTCAAAATCTCGCCCAAAACAACGCATACGCCGTTTAACCAAATGCAAGCCTGAGATAAATCCTTAACGCCTAACGCGAGCATGGCCTTAAAAAATACCCCGATAAGTATAGTTAAAAGGTCGTTGTTGATGTAATTTTGAAAATATGCTCTTGTCGTGTCAATTTCATAGATACCCGTTTCGGCCATGGTAAGCGCCATGTCCTGAATAAACTTAGAATCGGTGTTAGGCGTAACCTTCATGAAAACGCACATTACCGTGCATATAACCGTAAAAAGCGCCAACAATCCGCCGCTTATAATATTAAGCTTTTTAACGCTTAACTTTTCGGTAACTTTAAACATTTTGTACCAAAAGAAAATTAATCCCGCCGTGCCGAGCAAAACAAGTAAAGGCGTAAATAATCCGAAAAGCCAGTTGTTGTCGGCGAAGAATAGGGCTTTTTTGTTAATACTAAAAACGGCGCCGACAATGGCTATAGCGGTCATTATTAAGGTTAAAACAGCGATAGCTCTGAAACAAAAAGTGGATATAATATCACGTCTTGTTCTTAACCGTGAAATTTTTTGAGTCATGCTTTAAACCAGCTTCCTAAAATTATCTATAAAATTATAATCCATTACTAAAAAAAATACAAGTCTCTTTAAAACTAATAAACCATTCGGTTTATTTGACAGCGCATGCGATATGGATTATAATCATATTGTGTTTAAGATTAAAGAAAAAAAGAGGAGCAATTTTTGTGAAAAAACTTATAACTGCTTTGCTTGCTATCGTGCTTGTTTTTGCGTTTACCGCTTGCAACAATAATGGAGGGGATGACTCGGCGGAGGAAACCGAAAACCTTTCAAAGGTAAGCGAATTTACTTTTGTTGTTAACGGCGGCTTCAATAAGAGTCTTCAAACCGTCTGCCGAAGTGGAAACTGTTTTAATAACGGGACAGCCAAGTTTTGCGGAAAGAGCATCAGCATCAATCTTGTTGCCTTTCTTCTTGCCAATATCGCTCTTATTCAGAGCAACAACAACAGGAATGCCAAGTTCTAAAAGCTGTGTGGTAAAGAAAAGGCTACGGCTTAAATTATCCGCATCCACGATGTTGATGATAACATCGGGATTTTCATTCTTCACGTAAGAGCTTGTAATGCTCTCCTCACTTGTAAAGGGGGACATAGAGTACGCGCCAGGAAGGTCAACGGCAGTAATCTGCTCACTTCCTGCATACGCTTTCTTAATAGGGTGTTCTTTTTTGTCAACGGTAACACCTGCCCAGTTACCAACCTTTTCATTGCGACCGGTCAGAGCATTATACATTGTGGTCTTACCAGAATTAGGGTTGCCTGTCAAAGCAATTCTCATGGGTTTCATCCTCCTACTTCTTAACTTTATATAAATCCTTTCGGATAAAGTTACAAATTCAAGTTAGCCGCCGCTAACTGATGGGCCAAAAAAATAAGCCGCAGCTTATTCTTTTGGTTATACAATAATGGCTTCTGCCAA
>JAFOCB010000069.1 GCA_017381515.1 Clostridia bacterium
AATATCGACACCGAATACACCGAAAAAGCGGGTATAACCGTTTGCAACGCAGGCAGCTACTCAACCGCCGCCGTAGCACAGCAAACCTTTGGCTTTATCCTCAATCATTTTTCGAAAATTGCCGATTACGACCGCTTTGTAAAGGACGGCGGCTGGCTGAATAGCGAAACCTTTTCGCCATTCATTTTCGACACAGCGGAATTGGAAGGAAAAACGCTCGGTATCGTCGGTTATGGCAAAATCGGTCAGCAGGTTGCCCGAATTGCCAATGCCTTTTCGATGCGTGTGCTTGTGTATAAGCCGACACCGATGGAGGACGGCTCCGTCACCTTCACCGACCTCGACGGGCTGCTGAAAGAAAGTGACGTAATCACACTCCATTGTCCCCTCAATGAAAGGTCAGCGAAACTTTTTAACGCCGACATCTTTGCTAAATGTAAGGACGGAGCGTATTTCATAAACACCGCGAGGGGTGGAGTTGTCGATGAGCAGGCGCTTTTTGATGCCCTCGAAAGCGGTAAGTTGAGCGGAGCGGCAGTTGACGTTTTAACCACCGAGCCGATGAGCCGCGACTGTGTCCTTTTCGGAGCAAAGAATATTACATTTTCGCCCCACGTTGCGTGGGCACCGCTCCAAACAAGAGAGCGTCTGATGGGAATAGTCTGCGACAATATCGAGGCATTCCTCAACGGCAAGCCAAGGAATGTAGTTAAGTAAAATTCAGGGATTTAAAGAGGTATAAATAATGATACGCGTGTTATCAAATTGTCACACCCATACCAATTACTGCGACGGAATATCGTCACCTGCCGAAATGGCGAAAAAGGCATACGAAAAGGGCTTTGTTTCGCTTGGCTTCTCGGTTCATTCTCCGTTGCCTTATGAAAATGACTATGCAATAAATGAAAATCGATTACCCCTTTACCTCGACGAAATCGCACAGTTAAAGGCGGAATACGAGGGAAAGATGGAGGTCCTTTCGGGTATCGAGCTTGATGCCGACAGCGAAATGGATTTGACACCTTTTGATTATGTAATCAGCTCGGTGCATCAGCTCCATTCCGACGATGGAAGGATTTATTCAATCGACAATACCCCCAAGGAGCTTGTCGAATGCGTTGACCAAATGTTTGGCGGCGACGCTTTGGCTATGGCGGAATATTTCTATGCTGTCAGCGAAAAGGCAGCACTCCGCGAGGGAGTACATATCGTAGGTCACTTTGACCTTATATCAAAGTTTAATGATGAGCTTCGCCTTTTTGACGACCGCGACCCGTATTATTTTACCCTCGCACGTAATGCGATTTACAATATTTTGCATAAAAAGCCGGGTATGATTTTTGAAATAAATACCGGCGCTATGTACCGCAACGGAAAGAAAAATCCCTATCCTTCATCGCAAATGCTTTCGACCATTTTCAATAATGGCGGTAGGGTGATTTTATCCTCCGATGCGCATAATGCACATTCGCTCGATTACGCATTTGACGACGCACTTGCCGAGTGCAAAAAGGCAGGATTTACCTGCGTTTTCCGTATGCGAAAGGGCGCAATCGAAAAGCTCGAATTTTAATTGAAATAATGTAAAAAAAGCAGTCGCTCAGCGGCTGCTTTTTTTGATGCTTTCTCTGTCTTTTTTTCTCGCAAAAAGTTGACGAAGCCCAATAAAAATCAGGAAAGCAGAAAATATTTTGCCCAGCATATTCGGTCCTATCAGCTGGGCGGAATATGCGCCGACGGCAACCCCGACCAAACCGCCCAAAATCATTGGAAAAGCAAGCCGCCAGACAATCAGTTTTTTTCGCGAATGAATGACCAGAGCGATGACGGCACAGGGAATAAAAAACAGTAAATTTATACCCTGGGCGGTCATTTGGTCAACCCCTGCCATCAGCGTCAGATAAATTATCAGTACACCACCGCCACCTATTCCCATCGCGCCGATTATTCCCGACAAAATCCCTGCCAACCACATATAAACACCGGCTATCTGAACCACATCCTAACACCCGACCAAATTATGAAAAGTGCAAATATTTTACGAAGCCAGCTATCCTTTATCCTGCTCAGTAAAAGCGCCCCGATTACCGCTCCGACCGCCCCTGCGGGAAGGTAACCCACGGCATCCGAAAGGGTAACCTTCCCATTTATCAAATATAGTGTCGCGCTGAAAATGCATAGCGGCAGAATGAGGGCTATCGACGTTGCGTGTGCCTGTTTTTGCTGGGCTCCTGCCTTTTCAAGTAGGGGAACTGCAAGCATACCGCCACCTGCACCGAGCAGCCCGTTTATAAACCCGACCAAAACCGAGCCGAGATAGGCGAATCTTTTTTTCTGCGTATTTATGATTTTCACCCCTGTCAATTTCTGAAAAAAGCGCAAAATTTCTACATTTTCTATAAAAAATCGACTCAACTTTCGTTAAACCGGAAAAAACTGAAAGTTTCTTTATATAAATTCATTTTTATTATTGACTTGTGGTGACAAAATATGTATAATCCATTATGTATAGTAGTGTCACTATGTATGCCGTTTTGTCGGTAAGCATAGGGACGTCTTACATATTATAGGCGGCGAAATGAGATACCGCCGTCAATAAAAGGAGTAAACGCTATGAGAAAATTTTTGGAAAAGAGAGTATTACCGGTTGTTGCAGCAGTTTGTCTGCTCGTAACAATGGTAGCCGTTGCGATGTCCTTCGCCAGTGCTACCGAGTACGCCGGTACAGATGTTACTCTGCAGGTTGGTGGTGGCGACCTAAAGGATAATGGTTACCATCTTACCGTAAACGTTCCCCAGGTATACAAGGGTGACAGAATTAGGACCAACGGAAACTGGCTTAATTTTGCACTCAATTATACCGATGGCGGAGTACCCAAGAGCAGCAAAATTAACGGTATGCAGAACTGGTACTGTGATGGCGAATGGAAATTCAGCTCACAGCTCTACTACGGAAAGATTAATGGCTCTTCAAATAACGATCCTGTAACGCTCAATCAGCTTGGTACATGGAAATGTGTTACCAATATGGAAGGTGGCGGACAGGTTACACTTATTGAGTTTACGGTTGTCGAATACGTAGCACCTCCGTCAAGTGAAGCTCCCAGCGAAGAAGAAAGCGAAGTTGAAAGCGATACTTCAAGCGAAGTTGAATCTGGCGAAATCGACTTTGGCACAGAGAATCCGGGAGTTGACTATTCACCCCGTATTATCAAATTCTGGCCCAAGCAGGGACCCGAATCATCCTATGTTACTAGCAAGGCCAATCCTTCTAACCTTGCCGGCTTCTCAACCGACACGGTTACAATCAATGGCGAAGAATATGCAGCATTTATGGTAGGCGACACCTTAAAGAACGAAACATGGTGGAGAGATCATAACCAGTATTCCTACGTTTCAGGGGATAAGACATATACAGGTTTCATTTATCACGTAAACCTTTATCATAAGGACGGCACAAAGTATTACTTCAAGGCAGGTACCGGCGAAGGTTCAATGGTATTCGAAAAGCCCGGTGAATACGTATTAAAGGGTACCCTCGAAGGATACAATAACGGCGCAAGACAGGATAGAGAAATTGAACTTGCTCGTTTCTACGTTTTCTGGCCGACCCAGAATATCATCGATCAGCTCGTTGATATTTCACAGGAAGGTGGCGCTTACTACTACGAAAAGCAGCACGTAAACCTCGTTGTTAACGATACCACAGGTACCATGTGCGATTACGTAGGTGTTGACGTTGCCGACATTCACGTTTCCGACTCACTTTATATTGATACAATTTGGAGCAACTACCTCTTCGAGTACCGCATTGGTAAGGCAACCTACCAGGGTACAGTTGACAAGGTATATCTCTATGGTGTTGCAGGTAAGGTATCCGGCTATAAGCAGTACGTTCCCGGCAACATGGGTGAAAATGACCATTACACCGAGCCCGAAACCGGCTTCGGCGAATATATGGACGTTAACGATCCCGCAATCGTTGGAAAGAAGCTCTTTACCTTCGAACTCACAGGTACATACGCTATCTACGGTGAAGTTGTTACAGCTTCAGGCGTTAGACAGAATATCTACATGGGTAGCTTCAAGGTAACAGACACCCCCACAAAGGCAGCACCCAACGAAAAGTACCATTACGATAATGCGCATCTCTACGCATATCAGCCGCGCGAAATCAAGTATTACATCGATGACGACAGCAGTTACACAGGTACACACATTACCTTCGATCCCGAATTTAACAATGTATTCTACGTATCTGATAAGCTCATAAACGGAAACTATTGGAGCAATCATACATTTAACTATACCGACGTTTATGGTAAGGTACATTCAGGAAAGATCTTTAACCTCAGCTATGTTCGCGTAGCCGAAGAAGGAACAACTCAGATGGGTTGGGCTCAGGTAGGTTACGGTCACTCAACCGGTTACGGCGGCGATCCCTTCGTACTCACCGAGCCGGGTCTCTGGATGCTCATCGGTCAGCAGGTAGAAGATGATGAAAACGGCCGTATCAACAATATCGTTATGGCTACCTTCACCGTATTCGAACTTAACGAAGACGACCCCAGAAAGACAGGCGATCAGTTCACCGACGTTTCTGAAACTGTCAAGTGGAGCGGCTCCTTTAACAAGGCCGACTTCAAGGGCGACAGAGATAGCATCAATGCAAGCGGTTACCTCTATGCAAAGAATGACGATCTCGTTTCACTCCAGACTGTTGGACACCTCAAACTCGGTACAATCTTCAATGTTATCGCTACCTATGCAAAGAATGTTGAAGAAGGTGGCTCGGATGCAGACCAGTTTGTAGTTGAAGCAGGCGACCTCAAGCTTCAAGTAAAGAAGGGCGCTCTCGGCACATACGAAGCTCAGATTATTTACAGAGGAACAGTCCTCGGTACAACCTACTTTACCGAAGATTATAAGTCAGCAGTCGGCACATACGACATTGAAAACAAGCTTGGTAAGATTACCGTTTACAAGGACGGCACAGCAATCAAGTGGATTTCCGAAACCGATGGCAAAGAAGTTACAACCTTCGACATCAGCAAGGATTACTACTTTAACGTAGCCGACGTTTCAATCGGCGTTGCAGGTGTAGGAAGCTACATCCCGTACCTCAGAATCAAGCCGGTTGACCCGACAGTTATCGTTGTTACAAAGCAGATTGAGTACAAGAAGTTCAGCAAAGAAAACTGGAAGGGTAACGTAGGCAACATCGATTCAGAAGGACGTCTTATCGCTAACGGACGCGACCTGCCGGTACTCACATCGGTAGCTCCGTACAATCTCGGCACATCCTTCACCGTTTCTGCAAACCTCTCGAGAACAAACGGATTTACCAACTACTACGGTGAAAAATATCGCTTACAGGTAGGCGAAATCACCCTCCTCGTTGGTAGTGAAAAGAATGGCGACAGCCACTGTGTAGCAGAGCTCTATTACGGCGATGTTAAGCTTGGTACTGCCGATCGCGGAAACGCAGGCGGTTACTCCATCAGTGGTTTCTGGAGCATCAACTTTGACAATGGTAGCATCACCGTTACCTGTAAGGAAGCAAAGGACGGCAAGGTTGGCACAGTTAAGTTTGTTTCCGAAGCAACAGGCAACGATGTAACCTCATTCCTCGTTGACGACTACGATTTCGAAAAGACTCGCATTCACGTAGGAGCTGCAGGTAACTACGGTCCGGAAGGATCATGTTACGTTCACGGTGTTACAATCACACCGAAGAGTGGCGCAACAGGCGGCACAGGTTCTGCATCGGGAAGCTCCGGCTCATCAACAAAGACCGGCGACGCTTCTACATCACTCTACGTGATTCTCGCAATTCTTGTTGCAGCGGCAACCGTTCTCGTTACAGTACGCAAGGTTCGCGTAGCATAATAAATTTTCTCATAGTATCTCATAAATCAAATCGACCGCAGGGAAATTTCCTTGCGGTCGATTTTTTTTGCTTACATTATATAAAAAAGGTTGTGATAGTTTTTATGTCACAACCTTTTATATCTTATATTTCAAATTCTTCGGGATTATGCTCGGTGAGTTTTGGCTTTTTTCTCGGTACGCGTTTGAGCGGATCGTATTTAAAATGAAAGCACTTGTCATCGGGATTCATAATTCCTTTTTTAGTGCACAGAATGGACATGCCGTCGGGAGCCATTCGACCGACAACGCAAACGCGACATTCTTTTTTTATGTCTTTCGACATTTTCATTACTAAATCACCGCCTTTCTTATATTATATATCATTCCTCGCCAAAATAAAAGCATTTTTTATAAAAAACATCCTTTGCGCCCGAAGGGACACCTTTTACACTATTTCTCATTCGCAAATTTTGCGCTAAACATGACGACAACCGATAATAAAAGCATTGCCGCCGAAGCAGGTGCAGTAACGCTCGAAAAACTGCCGAATCTCGGCAGTCCCGTTGAAAGTACGGCAATCGTCCTTTGGGGTAAAAGGGAAATTGCCACCGAGCATAACCCATACGAAATTGCCGCGTGGGTGAGTCGGCTGAATAGTAAAATGTGCGGTCGAATAAGCCCCTTTGACATCGTCATAACCTGCATAATAACCGATATTCCGCCAAAGCCGACCACAGCCGAAATTGCCTTTAACCCGTAGACGACGGCTACCTTGCACCCGACCGTCACCTCCAAAACAAGTGCTAGCATTTGAGCGGATTTGATGCTCGCAACAATCCCCGCAAACAGAATGACGCAACCACAAACTTTGAGCATCGAAACCGAAGCATCCGCCGTCGCGGTGACAAAAGCATCGGCAATATTATATCGTGGAGCAAGGTCTATTTTGTTGGTGGGTTGGTCGCTTGATTGTGCAGAAGTTGGTGTGCGTAACCATGCGCTTTTAATCATGCCTTTTCTTGCACGCTTTTGCAAATTTGTCTTTGTCACTCGTTTCTTTTTGCCTAAATTCAGTAATATCCATGAAAACAATATTCCGTTCAAAACCGATGCCAGTAGGTGAATAATAAAAAGTAAATATCCGTATTTTTTGTTGCCGAGCATTCCTACGCCGACGGCAAAAATCAGCATCGCAGGAGATGAATTGACCGTGAAAGTCAGCATTTTTTCGGCATCCATGCGCGAAATTTTGCCGCCGTCGTATAGCCGCTTTGCGAGAGATGCGCCGACAGGATACCCCGAAATAAAGGATAAAAAAATCGGTGCAGCCGTCACTTTCGGCAACCCGAAAAGCCGTTTTGCGAGCGGCGAAAGTGGCTTTGATAGTGTGTCACTCGCACCCGAAAGGGCAATGAATTCCGTCAGTATCATAAAGGGGAAAAGTGACGGAATTACCACCTCTCCGCATACCGAAATGCCACTGCGTATTCCTGCCGAAATATCCGCGCCAAAAACTAACAAAAGTGCGATAGCAGCAATCGAAAAGCAAGCAATCATAATCCGTTTAAGCATAAAAATCACCACTAAAATATATGCACCCGCGTATTTTTATAGTCGCCCTCTCATAACATTTGATATATGGATTTAACCAGCTTATTCGGGGTGATAAAATGTCGAGAAAAAAGGTTTCCAAAGCGGCAGAGCAGCTTTCATCAGCATTCGAAATAATGCCCGGCACCCTTTCGTCCGGTTGTGCTATTCAAATGTCGTCCAATCGCGAGGTGCTGATTGACGGGTGCCGTGGACTATTGGAATATGGGGACGAAAAAATACGTGTAAACGTCGGAAACGGCGTAGTTCAGCTGGTCGGCAGAGGGCTCGAAATCAAATCCCTTTCGTACAAGGCGGTCGTAATTTCGGGATACATTCTGTCGGTCGAGTTCGAAATGTAGGGGTGTAAAAATGCTGTTTGTAAAGTTTGTCAGAATACTGTTTGGCTATGTCAGGGTGCGCGTTTCGGGAGAGCATCCCGAGCGGTTTTTGAATCTTTGCGCGAATAATGGAATAGCCGTCTGGAATGTAAAGCGGCGTGACGAAATTCTGCTTTGTTCGGTCTTTGCGCGGGATTATAAGCGCATACGACGGCTACGAAAAAGGAGCAGAGTGCGGCTCAGAATAAGGTATCGTCGCGGCATTCCATTTGTCATCCACCGCTACCGTTATCGAAAGGGAATTATCGTCGGTGCGCTGATTTTTGCGCTGTTTCTCGGTCTTATGCCGAAGCTCGTTTGGTCGGTCGAGGTATGCGGAAACGAAAGGGTATCCACCGCCGAAATTTTGAGTGTAGCCAACCAAATCGGTATCAAAAACGGAGCAAAAATTTCCTCCCTCGACACCGAAAATATGCGTCTCGATTTTTTAATAAAAATGCCCGAGCTTTCGTGGTCGGCAATTAACATTGAGGGCAGCCGAGTGACCATCGACGTCCGTGAACGTTTGTCACCCGAGCTGGTCGAGGATAAATCGCCCTGCAATTTGGTCGCCACCGCCGACGGCATAATTACAAAGGTGTACGTCAAAAAAGGGAGTGCGGCGGTAAAGGTGGGTGACGCGGTCAGAAAGGGCGACGTGGTGGCTCTCGGCACGGTTGAATATGGCGATTTGAGTACCGTTCTTTGTCACGCGATGGGCGAAATTTATGCCGAAACCAACCGAAAAATCACCGTCACAGTCCCTCTCACCGAAACCAAGCTCATCCCTACGGGAAAAAGCGAAACAAAACGCGTTTTTCAGCTTTTTGGAGGATATTTGCCGCTCTATCTCGGCTCGGTAAAGTTTGATTACACAGCCACCGCCGAGGAGAAAAGTTTGCGGTCGGGTGATGGGATTTTGCCCGTTTCGATAATCGAAGCCGAATTCCGCGAGGTGAAAAAGACGACGGTGAAATTGTCATTAGCCGATGCGAAAAATCGGGCAAAAACCGAACTAAAACTACTCGAAACCGAGCAACTGAAAGGGGCAAAAATCAAGGGGAAAAGCATAACCTTTGCCGAAACCGAGGATGCGATTATCCTTACCGCCGACTATGTTTGTGAAGAAAATATTGCCGCCGAAAAGCCACTTTCGATAATAGAATAAAAAGTTGATTTATACGCTTTTAATTGGCGAAAAAGTGTGATATAATAAATAAAATGATACCGATTAGGAGTGAAAAAACACGGAAAAGATGATAAATATTGACCGCCTCGATTATGCGGTTAATTTGTTCGGTAGCTTTGACGAAAATATAAAAATCCTCGAAAAAGAGCTTGGCGTCAGTATGATTTTGCGCGGCAGCGAGCTCAAAATTTGGGGTGACGAAGAAAAGGTTGCTTATGCTACCTCGGCTGTATCTGCGCTGCTCGACCTTGCGGCAAAGGGCGAAACCCTTAACGAGCAAAATATCCGTTACGCAATCTCGCTTTCGGAGGAGGGAAACGCCGACAAATTGAGCAAGCTCGGAGGCGATTGCATCTGCATCACCGCAAAGGGTAAACCCATCAAACCGAAAACCCTCGGTCAGCAGAAATACGTCGAATCAATACGAAAAAATACCATCGTCATCTCGATTGGCCCTGCCGGAACGGGAAAGACTTATCTTGCCGTTGCCGAAGCAGTAGCCGCCTTTCGCGAGCATAGGGTAAACCGAATTATTATTACCCGACCTGCCGTCGAAGCGGGGGAAAAGCTCGGCTTTTTGCCCGGCGATTTACAGCAAAAGGTCGACCCTTATCTGCGCCCGATTTACGATGCGCTCTTTGATATGCTCGGACCGGAGAGCTTCCAGCGCTATCAGGAGAGGGGAAATATCGAGGTTGCACCGCTTGCCTATATGCGAGGCAGAACGCTCGACGATAGCTTCATAATCCTCGACGAAGCGCAGAATACTACTCCCGAACAGATGAAGATGTTTCTCACTCGACTCGGTTTCAATTCAAAAATGGTTGTCACCGGAGACATAACCCAAATTGACCTACCCGATGCTAAAAAGTCGGGACTCCTCGAAGCGTCGAAGGTGCTAAAAGGGGTTGACGACATCGAGATTATCAAATTCACGCAAAAGGATATTGTCCGTCATCAGCTTGTTCAGCGCATCGTAAAGGCGTACGAGAAATATGACGAGCAAAAAAGGAGTAAGCGCCATGCCAAAGGTTAAGGTAACCATTCAGAATCAGCAACGAGCGGTAAAATTGCCCAATGGAATGAGGGGACTTATCCGTCGTTCCTGCGCCGAAGTGCTTAAAAATCAGCGTTTTGAAAATGATGCGGAGGTTATTGTCACCCTCGTTGACGACCATCGTATCCACGAGCTTAATGCCGAATTCAGAAATGTTGACAGAGCAACCGACGTTTTATCCTTTCCGCTCGGCGAGGACGGGGTGTATGACCTCGACCCCGAAACAAACGCCTTTCAGCTCGGCGACATTGTAATTTCGGTTGAACACGCTCTCGCCCAGTCGGTTGAATATGGTCATTCCTTCGACCGCGAAATTTCCTATCTCACCGTTCATTCGATGCTGCATTTGCTCGGCTTCGACCACGTAAACGGCGACGAGGAACGATTGATGCGAAATACCGAAAAGAAAATTATGGCTTCCCTCGGAATACAAAGATAATTTTTAATATAATCCGTTACGTCTTGCCGTAGCGGATTTTTTATTGTATAATTGAGGTATATGAAAAATTGAATGGAGAAAATAAAATGAGCGAAATGACAAAAGGCGCATTCGTCGCCATTGTAGGAAAGCCGAACGTCGGCAAATCCTCGATTATGAATAGAATTCTGGGCCAGAAGGTAGCAATCGTTTCGGACAAGCCGCAAACAACCCGAACCAGAATTATGGGCGTCCTTACCCAAAAGGAAACGCAGATAGTTTTCATTGACACGCCGGGATTGCATAAGCCGCGAAACGTGCTCGGTCAGTCGATGGTAAA
>JAFOCB010000001.1 GCA_017381515.1 Clostridia bacterium
AATCAAGCAAAAACGCACTATTTTTGCCTAAAATATCACTTTTTTGTCAGGAAAATTTTTCGGCTTTTTTTGCGGCATCGCTTTTTCTTAAATTCACCTTGACAAAACCAAATCACCGTGTTAAACTCACTTTGTATTTATTTGTTCTGAAAGGTTGTGTGAAAAAATTTATGAATAATAGATTTTTTTGGCCCGTTTCACCAAAAGCACTGGAAAATAACGTTGTAAAAGGAAAAAATTACCGTTTTACCTTCCTCACATCTCAGCTCGTTCGTATCGAATTCGATCCGTCGGGTAAGTTTGAGGACAGGGCAAGTCAGTCGGCTTTCCACCGCGACTTTCCCGAAACGGAATTTACCACAAAGCAAGAAAACGGCATTTTAACCGTCCAAACAAAGGATCTCATCCTTACATATAATACCGAAGCCAACGGATTTGAAGGTGCCCTTTCAATTAAGCTCATTTGCGAACCGGCAAGCACCTGGAATTTCGGTGACGATTTTGAGGATCTCGGCGGCACGGCAAAGACGCTCGATGGCATCAACGGCTATATCAAGCTCGGTCACGGCGTTTGCTCGCGCAACGGCTTTTCGGTCATCGACGATTCAAACAGAGCTCTCCTCGGTGAAGACGGCTGGATCGAAGTCAGAAACGAAAACACAACCGATATGTACTTCTTTGGCTACGGATTCGACTATCTCGGAGCCGTACGCGACCTTTACCGCTTGACAGGAGCTCCTCCCATGCTTCCGGCTTACGCTCTCGGCAACTGGTGGAGCAGATACTACGACTATTCACAGGAAAGCTATACCGCCCTCATCGAGCGCTTCAAGGAGGAGGAAATCCCCTTCTCGGTAGCCGTTATCGATATGGACTGGCATTATAACCAGCTTAAACCGAAGGATAAGAAAAAGTTTAAGAATTTACCCAGATTCCAGGACGGTTGGACCGGCTACACCTGGAATAAGGAGCTTTTCCCCGACTATGCCGCATTTCTCAAATATCTGCACGAGAATAATCTCCGCACCTCGCTCAATCTTCATCCCGCTCAGGGCGTAAGATGCCACGAGGAAATGTTTGAAGAAATGGCAGAGGCAATGGGTGTTGACCCCAAATCAACCAATATCATTCCCTTCGACGTTCTTTCGCCGAAGTTTATGGAAAAATACTTTGACATCCTCCATCACAAGTACGAGGATGACGGCGTTGACTTCTGGTGGATGGACTGGCAGCAGGGTAGAAACTACTGGTGGGTTCGCGATATTGAGCCCGACCGTCCCGCTGACAAGCGCGAAATCGTTGATCCGCTTTGGCTGCTCAACCATCTCCACATTCTCGACATTTCCCGCAGCGGAAAGCGTCCGATGTTCTTCTCGCGTTACAGCGGACCCGGTAGCCATCGTTACCCCGTTGGTTTCTCGGGTGATACATATATTACTTGGGATTCGCTCGAATTCCAGCCCTATTTCACCTCAACCGCTTCCAACGTTGGTTACGGTTGGTGGAGCCACGACATCGGCGGTCACATGTGCGGTTATCACAACAGCGACCTGACAACACGTTGGATGCAGCTTGGCGTTTTCTCGCCGATTAACCGCCTCCACAGCTCAAAGGACGAATTTATCCGCAAGGAGCCCTGGATGTTTGCCGAGCCGTATCAGAGCTCGATGAAATACTGGCTCAATTTCAGACATAAGCTCTTCCCCTACATTTATACAATGAACTATCGCAACCACACCGATCTCGTTCCGCTTGTTCAGCCGATGTACTATCATTATCCAAAGAATTCGGCTGCCTACGAGGTAAAGAATCAGTTTATGTTCGGTAGCGAAATCATGGTTGCTCCCATCACCGAGCCGCTCGACGAAAAGGATCACACATCAGGTGCTGACGCTTGGTTCCCGAAGGGTGATTGGTTCGACTTCTTTAACGGAAACCGCTACGTTTGCGACATCAACAGACGACTCAAGGTTTACCGCACAATCAACGATTACCCCGTATTTGCAAAGGCAGGAGCAATCGTTCCCCTCGCAAATTATAAAAAGTCGAACGACAGCTTAATCGGCTGCGACGATATGGAAATCGTTGTATTCCCCGGCGCTAACAATACCTTTACCCTCTATGAAGATGCAGGTGAAGGCAGCGAATATAAGAATGGCGCATTCGTTTCGACCGAAATGACACTCGATTGGGGCGAAACCGCTACATTTACAAAGAAGGCATCGGTCGGCGACCTTTCGCTCGTACCCGAAAAGCGCAAGTGGACAATTTCGCTCCGCGGCTTTGCAATAAATGCAAAGGTAAAAGCATTCGTTGGCGGAAAAGCAGTTAAGGCAAAAGCTACGCACGATAAAGCCACATACACAACCGCTATCACCGTCGATGCTGCCGCAAACGAGGAAATCCAAATCGTTATCACCGGTGACAAGCTCATCCACGAAAACGATTATCTCCCCGAGAGAATCTTTGACTTCCTCTCATCGGTTGAGGGCGGTCATTACAGAAAGCAGATTATGTTAGACCGCACAAAGCGTTTGAGTGGTGACATGCTCTTCTACCCGGTTAACGGTCAGGTAGGACACACTCCCGATGACGCTCACCTCGGTCACGCACTCGAGGAGCTTATGACCCTCAATAACGACAAGTATCAGGGTCACGACATCGGCGACTAATACCGAAAATAAATATAAGAAAACGGACAGAGAATTTTCTCTGTCCGTTTTTATTTTTTTCATTGATGACGGCAAGTTATATGCGATTATATAACATTCACTCGACATCGGTGACTGTGAGTGTGCGCTCCTTTACCATAAAGGCAACCGTCCGTCCCGCAAAGTCAAAGCGGTAAATCCGCTCCTCGTCGTGCTGATACGATGGACGCGGGTCCTCCTTTAATATGTCAAAGAGGGCATCGCGGCTATCGGCAGGTATCCTTTCAAGCAACTCGTCAGGAATGGTCACGTTAAGGGTGCGGTCGGCAACCGACTCGGTAAAGCCGCCGGTTGCTTGCGGGTGGCTGTCGGTATAGGCGAGATATGGCTTTATGTCAAAAATCGGGGTGCCGCTCATCAGGTCAACCCCCGAAACGTAAATCACCCTGCCGTTTTCACCGTCGGTTTCGATTTTTTCGAGTTTTACCGACGAAAGTCCGATTGCGTTCGGGCGGAAGGGTGAACGAGTGGCGAAAACGCCCATTCGCTTGTTTCCGCCGAGTCGTGGCGGTCGGACGGTCGGTGACCAGTCCTCGCGCACAGCTTCGGAAAACTGCCAAATCAGCCACAAATGCGAAAATTCGTCCAGACCGCGCAGTGCCTCGGCATTGCGATACTCGGGCTCGAAAACAATGCGTCCCATCAGTGACGGGGCGAGTCCACTTTGCCTCGGGATGCCGAATTTTTCGGGCAGGTCGGTGTAAATTCGCGCAATAATTTTATGCGAAACGGTATTACTCATTTTCGGTCTTTTCGGCAGCGTTATCCTTGGCGGTGTCGGGCTTTTTGTCACCCTTTTTGCCACTGATGACCACCAAACTGAAAAGGAAGGCAGCCGCAGTAACGCCAAGCAAAATCATCGGCAAAAGCATCGACCGGTCGGGTGTGGTGGCGCGAATAATAACGTTGATTGCGGCTAAAACTACTGCCGCCGCGGTTACGATGAAAGAAAGCTTTGCAATACTCATTTTTTTCGTCCTCCGAATCTGTTTCGCTTTATTTTTATCCTATCGGGAATAATATCGAGTTCGGTTTTGCTAATTTTATAGTCGATAAGGAAGCTGCGCAAAATAACAAAGATAATGAAAACGGCACCAATAAGCACCAATCCTACCAAAGCAAAATACACAATTTCCTGAACGGAAATGCCGCTACCCTCATCCTTTGCATTTATTTTGAGCGCCGAAAGGATGCTGTCCGCCTCCTTCTGCTCGGCTACGGTGAGGTAACTGTGCGCATTATAATAAACGAGTGAATAGAAATTACCCGCCAGTACGGTGATGTACTGGATATAGCAAAAGGGATTGTCCCCTTTTACCGAAACGGCGAGTTTCAAAAACAAGCTTTCGCCGTAGGTAAAACTGTTTGAAAAGAGGATTTCGTGTCCGTCGGAAACAAGAATCTTTTTTATCGAGTCGAGGGTTGCCTCACGCGATTCGCCCGAAAGGGAATGCAGATTACCGATTCGCTCGGAAAAGTCGGTTTTCCAGCATTTGACGTGAAACTGCTTGGTATTCTTTTCATTAGCGGCGTAAAAAATGATGTTGCCGCTATTCATCGCCTTTTTCAGACTCTCCTTCGAGTGACCGATGGATTCAATAAACTCGGTATTTTTCGAGAGGGTTTGGGTGGTGAGGACTATGTATTCGTCGGGAAGGTCAATTTCGACGTCCCATTCGCTGTTTGACACACTTTTTGCCGAGGCGGTGAGCGAAAAAACGCTAATCATTGTAATCGCCGCTACCAAAAAGCACAAAAGTCGCCTTATCAATCCGAACCCTCCTTTTTTATAGTGTAATATAAGAATTATTAAATGCCGTTCTGCTGCTTTGCGGCAGTGAGTGTGTTTTTCATGAGCATGGTGATTGTCATGGGTCCAACTCCGCCCGGTACGGGCGAAATTGCCGATGCGACCTCAACCACGTTGTCAAAGTCAACGTCGCCACAGAGCTTGCCATTTTCGTCCCTGTCCATTCCGACGTCGATTACTACTGCGCCCGGTTTTATCATATCGGCGGTGACAAACTTCGGTCTGCCAACGGCGGCGATGAGAATGTCCGCCTCCTTACAAACCTCTTTTAACCCGACCGTACGGCTGTGACATATCGTCACGGTTGCGTTATCGTGGAGGGCAAGCATCGCCATCGGCTTTCCGACAATGTTCGAACGACCGATTACAACGCATTTCTTTCCCTCGCAGGAAATGTCGTAATGTTTAAGCATCTGCATTACACCGGCAGGTGTACAGGGTAAAAAGGTGTAGTCACCCGTCATAATTCCGCCCACGTTTACGGGATGGAAGGCGTCAACGTCCTTTTCGGGTGAAATGGTATTGATAACCGCCTTTTCGTCGAGGTGACGGGGAAGCGGAAGCTGACAGAGAATGCCGTTTATATCAGCGCGGTCATTAAGCTCGCAAATGAGGGAAAGCAGCTCCTCATTGGTGGTTTCGGCAGGAAGTGCGTATTCCTCCGACCTGATTCCAAGTTCTGCACACGCCTTTTTCTTATTATTCACGTAAACTCGCGAAGCGGGGTCGTCGCCGACAATGATTACAGCAAGTCCGATTTCTACCCCTTTTTCAGAAAGGGCGGCTACCTCCTGCTTGATTTCGGCTCGGGTTGCGGCTGAAACCGCCTTTCCGTCAATTATAAGTGCCATTTTTTATATCCTCAATTCGATTAAATTATTCGTCGGTGTCGGGCTCATCGGTAGTATCGGTGTCGGCATCATTGGTTTCGGCAACCGACTCGGCTTCTGCGCCGTCGAGCGCCTCTAAATCGGCAATCGAATCAGCATCGGCAACCTCATCGGCGGCGTCGGTAATTTCGTCGGTTTCTTCGCCCGTTTCATCGTCAAAGTCGGAGAAAAGCTCGGCATATTCGCCCTGCTCAACCGCCGCCTTTTTACCGCGCGATTGCAAGAAAACGTAGAGCGCAATTCCTGCGACAACCAAAACAAAGGATACAACCTGCGAAACGCGTAATGCGCCAAGCGGCAGACTGTCGGTACGCAGCCCCTCGATAAAGAAGCGGACTACACCGTACCAAATCATATACAACGAGATGATTTGACCGTCGAATTTGCGCTTTTTACTAACAAAATGGAGAAGCGCGAAACCTAAAAGGCAGAAGAATGATTCATAAAGGAAACAGGGGTGAACCGGCGGCTGGGCCCCGACAGACGATCCATAAGCATAGTTCGCTTCGATAATATTACCGGTCATACCGAAAATGCTATCGGTATGGGTGCCATAAGCCTCCTGATTAAAGAAATTGCCCCAGCGACCAATTCCCTGACCGATTAAAAAGCCAAGTGCCGCAAGGTCGTACATCGCAAGCACCTTCACCTTTTTTATACGGCACATAACGTAGCCCGAAACAAAAGCGCCGATTACGCCGCCGTATATCGCGAGTCCGCCATTTCGCACGGCAAAAATTTCGCCAAATGAGGAAAGCGGCTTTGCATCGAAGATAAGGTAGTATGCCCTTGCTCCGACAAAGGCGATTATGAAGGAAACCAGCACGACGTCAATCATTTTGTCGGTGTCGATGCCGAATTTTGGTGCCCTTTTGAAGCCGTAGAGCATGGCCAGAAGCAGACCAACCGCGATGATGATGGCATACCAATAAATATCGTAGCCGTCACCAATCGGCAGGGTAAAGGCAACTCGGTCGAGATTTAATTTTAAACCGAAAATTTTAATCCAATCCTGATTTTCGGCAACTGTGTTTACTGCGGCAGTAAGCATTTTTTTACTTCCTTTCGGGTTTATTCGGTCGGCAGAATTACCGACAATGCGGAATATTCCTCGTTAAGCTGGGTGTTTAAGCACTCGGTCACGTCGTCAAGCGTAATAGCGGCAAAAACATCCATTTCGTCAAACAGACCGTCACCCGACATAGCCGTTGCGACCAGGTCAGAAACTATTCGGTCGATTACATTATACTGCATAACCATTTGTCCGTAAAGACTGTTTTTTGCGCAGGTAAATGCGTCGGGGTCGATTCCCTCGCGGCGAAGTCGCTTTATCTCCGCCTTTATTTCGTCGGCAACCCTCTGCGGCTCGGATGATTCGCCGTCAAAAATTTCGGCGGCATAACCGAATCCGTTGAAATACTCGCTGTCAAAGGACTCGTTAATCAGTCCCTCGTTAATCAGGCGCTCGTAAAGTAACGAGGATTTACCCGAAATGATTTCGAGCAGGATTGCGGTGACGATTCGCTCCTTTAAGGTCTTTTCAGGTGCGTCACACGCCTCCTTGAAGCCGAGGTTGAATAGCGGCTTTGCTACGGCAAGACGCTGCTCGACGTAAGGTGTATTTATCTCGCGCGGCTCGTCGTGAAGTCCGCGGATAACCTCGCAGCCCTTTTGGTCGTCAATCTGACGATCAATTTGGTCAAGGACGGCATCGGCATCGATGTTTCCAGCGACGCAGATAAACATATTCGACATATTGTAAAAATTGCGGTGACATTCAAAAAGCATATCGGCGGTGATTTCGGCAATCGATTCGGTCGTTCCCGCGATATCAATTCGCACGGGATGACGGCTATAAAGCGCCGAAAGCAGATTAAAGCAAACTCGCCAATTCGGTTCGTCGTCGTACATTCTGATTTCCTGACCGATTATGCCCTGCTCCTTTTGGACCGTTTCGGCGGTAAAGAAGGGATGACGAACAAAATCGAGCAGAATATCGAAATTTTCCTCAAACTGCGAGGTGCAGGAGAAAAGGTAGCAGGTGCGGTCAAAGGATGTGTATGCGTTTGCATACGCGCCCGTTTTAGCATATCTTTCGAATGCGTTTCCGTCCTCGCTCTCGAACAATTTATGTTCGAGGAAGTGAGCCGTTCCCTCGGGAATCAAGGTGAACTCGTCGGTGTCTGCCAAACGGAACTTTGTATCAATCGAGCCGTACTTTGTGCCAAAAATGGCGTGGGCTGATGAATAATCGGGCTTTGACATTATATAAATTTTCAGTCCCGAGGAATGAGTCGCTTCGATATAGCTTTCGCCGAGGGTTTCGCATTTTATGAGCTTTTTTTCAATCATTTTTTCATCTCCTCGGTTGCTTTAAGTCGGTAAACTGTGTCGAGTTTTAAAGTGTTTGCGACGTGGATAATGTCGTCCCTCGTCACCGAGCGGACAAGCTCACCCATCTCGTCGGGGGTCGGCGGATTAGCCGAATGAACTCGGTCGGCATAGTAGCGGTCGATGACCGACTGGGAATCGCTGAGCCCACGGAAGGATTCGCAAAGTGACTTTTTCGACGCGTCGAGAAGCGAATCGTCAAAGTCACCGCTTTTGAGTCGGTTAAGCTGATTAAGCACCTCGTCATAGGTCTTATCCATATTGGCGAATTCGACACCGCTATCGACGGTGAGGAATCCCTTTCGACGATTGGTGCGTGAAGCGCAATAGTAGCAAAGACTCATTTTTTCGCGCACGTTATCAAAGAGAAGCGAGTAGGGACCGCCGCCAAAAAGGTCGGAAAAGACCATCAGCTTATAGGTGTCGCGGTCGTCGCCGTAGATACTTGAACGGAAGCCGAGTACAAGCTTACCCTGATTGACCGCCATTCTGTCCTCGATTTCGGAAACAACCTCTTTCGCAAGGCTAACAACGGGTGGTACAATCGGCTCGGGTTGACGCTCGATGGTCGCAAAGGCGGATTTAAAGCGGTCAAACACGCTTTCGTCCGGCTCGGCGGCAAGATAGCCGACGCGGATAAAGGCGGTGGACAGCACCCTTTTCCACGCGGTAAAAATGTCGGCAGAAGTGAGGGCAACCTGACCGTCGCGGCTACCATAACGGGCTATACTTGCGGGTTCACCCTTTAAAAGCTCGGCCTCGCAACGATAGAGGGCATAGCTGCGCTTATTATTGATTTCGCCATCAATTTTTTCCACCATTAAGCGACGCTCTTTTTGAAAACTTTTTTCATCAAAGCGGTCGTTTTCGACAAGGGGATTGAAAATGAGGGAAATGAGCATATCGGCACATTCCCCGACAATGTTGCGGTCGTCGAGGGAATATTTATTTTCGATTGAGGTAATCGACATTTTAAGCACATGGGAATCTCCGCGCTTTTCGCACGAGCATTCCAGATTGGCTCCGTACAGATTGTCAAGCCGACGGCTGATTATCAGCGAGGTAGGATACTCCTTTGAGCAGCCGGTCAGCAAAAAGGGTAGCAGCGCATTCGCCGATGCCGTTTCTTCCACCAGCGGAAGCTCAAATTCGACCGACAGACGCGCCGTTTTAAACCGAGTGGTCGGGATATAAACGCCGACTACACCGAGGGCAATTTCATTTTTTACAATTTTTTCTGTCATTAGTATATCTCCGTTTCGTTATATACCATTAGTTTTATCAAGTATTATATCATATATAATTTCGCCGCGCTACAAAATCGTGAAATTTTATGAAAAAAGAAAAAAGGCGATTTGTGGCGAAAAAGGGCAAGGGGCAGCGAAAAAATGACTTTTTGTGGCGAAATGAGGGTGTACGGTTAGGGGAATGGGATGTGCGGTTGGGAAAAATGGGTGTGCGTGGGCTTTTCGGTGAGATTGCCGATTAGATAAAATAAAAATTGGTGTCCCAGGCGGGAAGTCCTTTAAAATGCCGCATATAAAGTCGGTAATCGTCGCGGATTTCAGCCACTTTAAGCGGCAGGGCGAAATAGTCCTCGGTACGATGGTAGCAGGCAATTTGCAACTTTGGCTTGTGGGCTAAAATGGTGTTTTTTGCGCCGATGATTGCCGCCATTTCTCCGCCCTCGAGGTCCATTTTGACGAGGGTTGCCTCTTTGCCCTCGAGAATATTGTCGAGTGAGCTTGCGGCAATCCTTTCGCCCGAGGTGGCTTGGGCGTGATTTCGACCGCCATGGGTATTGAAAATAAGCTCGTTTTCGCCCGACGAAACGGCGAGGTTGAATAGCGAAATATTTTTCATTCCCTCGGTCGCCCGTTGAAGCCGCATAAAGCTCTTTTTGGTCGGCTCGACGGCGTAAATGTGGGCATATCCGCCGACGTGGGAAAGAAATTCCTCCACCGTGTCACCGACAAACGCGCCGAGGTCAACAAACACCTCGCTATCGATCGGTTTGATTATATTTTGCCACGCTTCGTCGGGGTGACTTTCGCAATTTGCGAGATGCTTTATATCGCCGCTGAGCCGATAGCGGATACACTCCTCAAAGGTTTTTCGCGAAAGGTCGTCGGCAAGCATTGAATAGACCTTTTCTAGCTCGGCACGATGCTCCCTTGCGTATTCGAGGTCGAAAATTCCGTCACCGATTACGGCAACGTCGGGGGCATAAAGCTTCCTTTCGTCCGCGATACGATAAATATTTTGAAGCACATCGTCACGCGAACTGCCGAAGCACAAAAGGACGATTATATCCCCGTCGCGCTCAACCGCTTCCGCATAGCTCGAAACGGTAAATCCGCGAAACTGCTGATGCCGCACAAAGCCGTCACTCGCAAAAACGCCGCTGACCGAAATTCCGCGCCTTGTCAGCTCGTCGAGAATTTTATCCGCGCCGTTTCCCATGCCGTAGAGCCAAATCGGTTTGTTTGCCGCCGACAGCTTTTTCCACATATCCATTACCGTTTCACCGCCTTTTTTTACTAATAGAGACATTATACCATATTTTCGATGGTAATATCAACAAAGTAGTGTTGAAAAAATTTAATATAGTGGTATAATTAAAGGGCAAAAAAGATGGGAGAATATATGATGAATTGGTTACAATCGACTGATTTTGCAATTCTCGACTGGATAGCCGAAAATTTGCGATGCGCATTTCTGGACCTCTTTTTTCCTTACTTTTCTTTTTTGGGAAACGGCGGTTGGTTTTTTATTCTGACGGCGGTGGTTTTGCTCTGCTTTAAGAAAACGAGAAAGGTCGGTCTGGCAATAGGACTTGCGCTCATTTTCGGTCTGATTATCGGCAACCTGACGCTAAAACCGCTTATTGCAAGGGTTCGTCCCTTTGACGCGAGACCGTACATCGAACTGATTATCAGTAAACCGAGCGAATTTTCCTTCCCGTCGGGTCACACACTCGCCGCATTCGAAACGGCATCGGCAATTTTCATGTTTAATAAAAAATGGGGAACTTACGCGCTGATTTTTGCGGCGGTGATGGGATTTTCGCGGCTGTATTTGTACGTTCATTATCCGAGCGACGTTATCGCAGGAGCCATTCTCGGCTCGGCCTTCGGCATTGTCGCGGCGGTTATCATTCGCCGAATTTTTAAAAAGGTGACGTAATTTTCACACCGAAACCGCTTTTTAGGTAAAAGGAGTTTTTTATGAAAAATATCAAACGCTTGATTGCAATTGTTTTGACAGCGGCTATGCTGCTTTGTCTCGTTTCCTGCGGAGGAAATGAAAAGGGAAGCACCGACACCACTTCGACAAGCTCAAATGTTTCGTCGGAGGAAGTGCCTTCCGAATACACCCCGTCGGGAAGCTCGTCAAAGGAAGAATCAAAGGCGCAAAACGCCGTTGTCCGCTACTTTAAGTATGCTCCGGGAGGAAAGCTAAAAACCACCTACGACGTCGATTATTCGGTCGAAGGCACCATCACCGTAAACGCCTTTGACAAG
>JAFOCB010000070.1 GCA_017381515.1 Clostridia bacterium
AAATCGGCTTGTCGGTAAAGACACGAACGGATTTTCTATCTTTTAGCTGCTGAATGGTCTGGTTCATAACCACCCTCCTCTTTCTTTTAGCATAGCATCTTCGCATCATAAATGCAATAAAAAAACCGCCACCCAAAACGGATAGCGATTTTATTATTAGCAACGCACAATGCTCTTGACAAAAGTGAGGAACCTTATCTCTTTTTATAAACAATTAGTTCCGGATTTTCACCGTTTTCTTCATAAGTGCAGACGAGTAAAAAGTCCATATTCGCAACAATTCCAAAGCAACGGTTTCCACCAAACGCGCATTCCAGCTGACTTCCGAGATATGTTGCGTTATCGTCGAGGAATTTCACCCTTTGTCCACCAGGCAGACGATATTCCAAATTGACAAAACTGCCCGGCAAAACGTTCAGATTTTCGACCTTTGGCAAACCTTCAATATGAAGCAAGGTGTTTAATTCGTGGACAAGCTGCTGTTTAAATTCCTCAAACCTTTCCTTACCGCCGAGTTCCTTATATTTCTCGAAAAAGTCGAGGGTATATTCACCGTCAGCATAGCACCATCCGCAATAGTTCTCGTTAACTGCGCCATCTTTTTCACGGCTAATATTCGCATCATCAATGGGCATTCCGCAACACTCGCATACAAGTTTCCTCGGTGAGCCGAGAAGCGTATTGATAGAAACGCCAAATAACTCTGATAGAAGTTTAAGGGTTTCGGTATTTGGTATGGTTTCGCCATTCTCCCAACGAGAAACTGCCTGACGTGTTACTAACACCTTTTCGGCAAGTTCATCTTGAGATAACCCCATTTTTGTTCTAAGTTCAAAAATAATATCCTTGGTTTCCATAGCGTTATCACCTCTACACATATTATATCGTAAAAGCACCCCAAAAACAAGCAACTGCCTGTTTCTATACCCCCTCTGCCGCCTTTTCCCTACCCTCGCTATATACAAAAAGCTCCCCTGCCGTTACTGACAGGGGAGTTTTTAATAAATCACGGATTTATTGTGATTTTCTCG
Source organism: Clostridia bacterium (assembly GCA_017381515.1). Taxonomy (GTDB): domain Bacteria; phylum Bacillota; class Clostridia; order Oscillospirales; family Acutalibacteraceae; genus UMGS1976. The sequence continues at coordinate 1,032 of JAFOCB010000070.1, forward strand.
TTTACGATATCATCAGCGAGCCAATTTTCATTATCATACGCACGAAGGGTAAACTCAATTTCTTCAACCTCGGTGATGCCGCTTTCTTCAAAATCTTCATCCGACCATGACATTGTATCAAATGCGCACTTGCCGGAGTCAATATCAGAAGCGAATAAAGGATCGACCATATATCCGTTTACCGAAACATCTTCAACGGTGAACATTGCGTACTTGTCCGACTTGTTCACGATAAACAAATTAGCGGTGTAGCCCCAAATTTCGTCATCCTCAAATCCAAGTAATATGACGGTAGCTTTATCATTATCGACAAGCACCTTGTCCGATTTTTTCGCATTTCTGACGAAGGTTTCGGCGTTTTCCTTACCGTAAGGATAAACGTGCACCGTTTCGAGCGCAACCGCGTCTGCTGACCAATCGTCGCTATCATATACTCTAAACGTCAATTCAATATCAGTATAATCACCTATATTTTCCTTAAAGGTCTTATCAGAAAAACTAATATCTTCCTTTGCTTTTTTGCCAGCATCAACCTCCGATGCAAAGAAAGGGTCACATCCTACGCCATTGATATAGGCGCTTTCAACCGAAAACATATATTTTTTATCCGCTGATTTATTTTCTAGCTGAACATTTAAGGAATAGCCCCACATATCATCAGGATCGATTCCGGTAATTTTGATGCTGCATTCGTCATTATCGACAGCAACAAGCTCGGTAAAAGTGATTTTGTTTTTACTTTTGCTTGCAACGTCCCCTGTATTTGTTTTACCATCGTTGTCTGATTCTACTTCTTCTACACAAGCGACGAGTGAAAAAATCATCATAATCGCAAGAAGTAAGGCAAAAATTCTTTTCATTTAACATTCCTCCTAAAATATATTGCGCTCACAAAAAACGCAAGTTTCATTAAAGCAAAAATTTAATTAAAACTTTTGCATTTAAATTTTACCATAATAATATTAAAAAGAAAAGTAGAAAACAAAAAATTTGTTAAAATTTAACAATTTTTTTACCGTGCACGCCACCTTTCCCTACCCTCGCTATATACAAAAAACTCCCCTGCTCATTACTGACAGGGGAGTTTTTACATCGTATTCTTTTCTCTACCGATTATTCTTCGTCGGCGTCGTCTTCTTCGACTATCTCTTCGGCTTCGTCGAGGATTACTTCCTCTTCTACCGATGCGGCTTCGTCAGGAGTTTCTGCT
>JAFOCB010000071.1 GCA_017381515.1 Clostridia bacterium
TCCTCTAAGATGACTCTAATTTGGCTCTACGAAAATTTATTTGTACCTTTGCCGACGTTGGAGTGGGCCCCAGCCGTTGCGGCCGCTGGCCGGGCAACTCTTAAAAATAAGTCTAACCTTTTAAAAATTACTTTACAAATTATGGCAACAAGTTTAACTGGAGGTGCTTTCGGTTTCCTCCGAAAGTCAATCGGTAGCATTACCTACCGCACCAGCACATCGTCAATAGACGGTAAGTTAAAGCAAGTGGCAAGCCTGAAACCCACTAAGGTGTCGAATCCTCGAACCATTGCGCAGATTGTGCAGCGGATGAAAATCGGCCCCGCACATCTTTTCTATGCTGCATTTGAAAAGGCAGCCGGAAGTGTTGAAAATAACCCACTTTCTCATTCGTGGGAGGGCGTACAGTACGGCGCCAAGTCGCGAATGCGTTTCTTGCAGTTGGCAATGGCTGGCGAACCTAAGGCATACGTACCAAAGGGTATCAAGTTCCCCGTTCCGGGCGTGTATCAGGTTTCGCAGGGCTCGCTTCAGAGTCTGCCTTGGAGAAATCTTCTCGCCGACGCACAGGGTGCACAGATGCTGCCTTCGGGTAGTGATGCAATAACTGCCGAACAAATGCTGATGCTTTCCAATTATGGAATCGAAGCAGGCGACCAAATCACTATGATGTACCTGTATGAAAAGGGCAGCGGTAGCGGTAATTATTCAGCAGAAATTAACCGCATTATTGCTGCAGTCGGTAATAAGTGGGAAGTGCAGGCGGGAAAGCCTGCCGTTGTCTTGTATTCGGAAGGCTCGCGCGTTAATACGGCAAATGTTGCTTGCTTTGCTTACATCGTTTCGCGTGGTACCACAAACAACGCAAAACGTTCGACTGAAACGATGCTCGTAACTCCGAACTATGCAAGTCTGCTCTCGCCTGAGGCTTACGACAAAGCCGTTGAAAGTTATCTGACGGGCGTTTCTTACAACTCCCTCAATTCCACTTGGTATCTGAACCAGGGCAGCACTCAGGCATTCAATGGTGAGGTCTTCTTCCAGGCTCTCACACTTCCCGCTATCGAGGGCGTAGCAGAAGAAGATGTAATCGCTCTGCTGGGCCGTCAGGTTGACGGTGGTAGCGTTCGTTATGTGGTATTCACTTCTGACGGTACCGCAAATGGTACTATCTACGCACGTCGTCCGGGCGGCATTTCGACTGCTGAATCTTGGACTGCTTCGCGTGCCGTTGCTGCACTCGGCGCTGTAAATGTTGTATACGCCCAGTACACCGAGGCAATCGGCGCACAAGCATCGGGAAACGCGTAGTGCCCGCGAGTTATGAAATGTACGGGGAATTAGTAAAGTTCTTTTTCCCCGTACTTTCAGAACAAACGGGCGTTGACAACCCAATAACTGGGATAAAGGTCGCGGAACTCAATTATAGCACGGCAGGCGAACTTTTCATTTCATGGCAACTCATCATTGAAACGGGAAACGGCGAGCAAACTTACAACGTAGTAACACCGAGCACGGAAAATATGACGGATTACCTTTCGCCCGAGGGCGAAATCGGCGACGGTGTTGTAATTGTATCGGGCGTTCTTGCCAAAGAAAAAGGGCCGATTGCAACGATAGAATCAAAGTTGGAAGAATCCGACATAACAAGAGTTTCGTTAACTGATACCCAGGTGTCGAAGTTAGAAGAGATTTTGAAAAAAGGCAAGGGCCAAACTCTTGCATTTAAGAGACTCTAAATGAAAAAGATAGAAGCATTTGTCGCACTGGCCGCTTTTGTTTCGGCTGATGTAATGGGGTTTGCGGCGTTGTGCATCAACGACGGACACGACCTCCAGCAGGGGCAATTATGGTTTATTGCGCAAATGCTTCTTCTTTGTGCTACTCTTTTAGGCATTGACTACAAAATAAAAACTCTGCGACTATGACACGATATTACATTCAGAAGCGCTGCACAAATTGTTGGCCGACGCTGCACGTCTCGCGCTGGTACGTCGCCGCGCTTCTTTGGTGCCGCCGCTACGAAAAGAAAAACAAAGGTTGCGCTCTGCGCATCGTTCGCTCTACATCTTCAAAATGAAACTTTCCCCTCACTTCACGCTGCAAGAACTTACAACGACCAGCCACCCCGATTTGCAGGATGAGCCCAGCGTGGAAGTTATCATAAATTTGGTCTACCTTTGCGCGGTAGTGTTGGAACCACTGCGAAAAATGCTCGGGCGCCCCGTTCGTATCAATTCGGGCTACCGTTCGGCGCGTCTAAACAAAGAAGTTGGCGGCGTGCCGAACTCCTACCACTTGACCGGACGCGCCGCGGACATCTTTTGCAAAAGTTTAGGCGAAGCCCGGCTGATTTTAACCTGCCTGCGAGATATCCCGCAAGTAGATTTGGCGATGATAGAAAAGAATCGCAGTTTTTGGGTGCACGTTCAGACGAGCAACGCGCCGCGCCACATCATAAAAACTTTGTAGTTGTTTATTAGGAGATAGGATTTTTTAGTTTTGTTGGTCCGGGGTACGCTGTGAAGCGTGCCCCCTTTTCGTGGCCGCGAATGTTGGGCGATGTCGGTCGCGCCGACGTTACGCCGCGCCCGCCCTCGCCCGCGTTTTAATAGGGATTTCCCTATTAGAAATAGGGATTTCCCTTTGCAGAAGTCGGGATTTCTTCGTAACTTTGCAGGTAGAGAATGAGGATAAGAGCAACGTAGAGGTACGACTCCCAACGTAGTTCTCTCGGCTAAAGCAAGACAAAGCGGGCGACCTCGAAAGGTTGTCCGCTTTCTTTATGATAAGTAGAAAAAGTCGTGCTAATGCCGACCACGTTAAAAACCTAAGCCCGCAATTCCTACGTCGGGCAAAGTATGAACTCATCAAAACCAAAAAATTATTGCTATGCGAGAATTTCTAAAAGCATTCGCCCTGACGCTGGGCGCATTGATAGTGTTTTATTTCTACATCGTTTTATTTTACACTTTTTAGTTATGCTACAATTTACAATCTTAGGAAATCTCGGCGCCGACGCCGAGAGGAAAGAGTACAACGGCAGGCCGTTCGTCTCTTTTCGTGTCGCACACAGCGAAAAACGCCAGGACGGAACAGAGGCTACAACGTGGGTTTCCTGCGTGATGAACGGCGACGGAGGCAATGTCTTGCAGTATCTGAAACGAGGCCAAAAAGTCTTTGTGCAGGGCCGCGGGCGGGTGAAAACCTTTTCAAGCCCGAAGACCCACCAAATAGAAGCAGGCCTCGATGTATCAGTAGACCGCGTAGAGTTATGCGGTCAGAATTTGACAGCCGAGGCCGTACGCGCCTGGCTAAATGCAAACCTCGAGCAGGCAAACGAAATTGTTAACGATTTACCTTTCTGATATGCAAAACAACGTCACGCTCTTAATCCGCGAGTTGAGGCGCTGGGATAACGACCTTTTGGCCGACGGTTACTACGTCGGCCGAAAGACATATTCTTCCCACTGCGAAACTCGCTACTACCACCACCAGCACACGCGGCGGCAGTTGACGATGTACGTTCATTTCAACGTCGGGTGTTTGACACTCTACGACGGTAAGAAGTTACTCAAGAAATACGAAGTTTAAAGTTATGGAAAAGAATAGACAAAAAATTGCAGTTGTAGAAACAAAGGGCAGATATACAGAGACAGATTGTGAAGCATGTATTTTTCACTGTCCTTTTGAAAAGTGTCCGCTGAATATCGGAGAGCATTTCGAACTGAAGTAAAACGAGCGACGGCGCGTTTCGCGTCCCGCGGCAAAGCCGCTCGCCGAGCCCGAAGCCGCGCGCGCCGCCGCTCTTTTAGTTGTTAGTTATGAAGTTGGTAAATTTGGACTGGTTAGAAGTGTATTGTTTAGAGCCAGCAGGCCATGCAATGCCGGATGCCGCCTTTTTCGTCGAGCAGGGCTACGAAGTAAAGGCGCGCGAGTACGGTACGCCCCAATATCGAGAGATGTTCACAATCTTAGACGGTGACCACTTCCCGATGTATGAGATACGCAGAAACCCATACTCTATCAAGGCAAACGGTGGAGTATTCGACGCGCGAGCCTGCCACATCCGACTTTCCAACCGTCAATGTTATCAAAAAGATTGTGTGGGCCTCCTGCGTGAGTTTTTAGCGCGCTGGGGCTACGAGTTGAAATCTATCTCGCGCGTTGATGTGTGCGCAGATTTTAACCAGTTCGACAACGGCAAAAACCCTCAACAATTCCTTAACCAATTTATGGGCGGTTTCTACTTCAAAAGTTTGCAGTCTAAACTCGCTGCCCACGGCATCGAGTATGTTTTCGCAAACGGCGCCAGGCAGTCGGAGATTGCCAATTCTGCCGGCCTTTCGCTTTATGCGTCAGAGAACAACGAGGGCCGCGAGTACAACTCGATAAAGTGGGGCGCGCCGACTTCGGCAATCTCCACGAAAATGTACAACAAGACACTGGAACTAAAGCAGGGCAAGCCAAAGAAATACATTCAGTATTGCTGGAAGATTGCAGGGCTTGAGAACGACGACCA
>JAFOCB010000072.1 GCA_017381515.1 Clostridia bacterium
CCAAAGGTTTCTTTTATCAAATTGTCCTCATCCATGCTGATAAACTCGGCAGCGGTTGCCTTCATTTCCCATTTACCCGCCATTCTTTCGGCAGATATATCGCTTGAGGAAGAGCAAGCGGTTAAAAAAGACAAAATTATGACACAAATTATAAGCAACACACGTGTTTTCTTCATATTTGGTACTCTCCTTTGGTTTTATAAACCTTCCAATGTAAAAATTCAACAGTGGAATATATTCACTTTGTGTACAATTTAACGCAAACATAGGCAAAAATGAACAATTTAGAGTTAATAAATTATTCACAATATACAGTTTTGTGTTTGCCCTTAGATAAAAGTTTGACAATCGACGACAATTATATTATATACTTTTCACCCATTTTATGATAAAATGGTCGAAAAATTGTTCAGGAGGAAACACAATGAAAATCTTTATGAAAAAGTTCATATCGGTTATCCTAACTGTTGCATTGATTGTCAGCGCATTCACCATGGTTGCGTCGGCAGCTAACGTTACTACCGATTATGACGCCGAGCTAAACACTCTGCTCGTTCCTAACAGAAGAACAGAGCTTGGCTGGGAAGCAACCGATGGCGTTCCTAACAACTGGCACGTTATCAAAGAAGGTCTCGCCCTCAAATACATGGCAAACACAAGCGTTGAAGAAACTACCGTTATGGGTAGATACAACTTTGCCAGATGGAACGCAGGTAAAGAGGTTGAGTACCTTTCTAAAAAGGGTTATAACTGTAAATATGGTTTCCAGTATAAATGGGAAATCTTTACTAACGCTGCTACAAGCGGTACTACCGAAGTTATCATGGGTAATCTTCGCTTTGTCACCGACTATGCCAGCACCACCATCAAATTATACTACCTTGACGACTGTATTGCAACCCTCGAAACAGGTTTAACCCCCGGTTCAACCGACTTTATCGAGGTTTACGCTTTGCAGGCATACACCGTAACCTATATGGATGGTAAGCTTACCGTTTCACGTTTGAGTGACGGCGTTGACCATACAATAAATAAGGGCTACGGCGAACTCATTAAATACGATAAGAATATGGTTTGGACATTGCCCGATGGCACAGAAACCGACGTAATCCCGATGGAAAATGCTGATTTCGGATTCGTTCAGCTCGGTTTTAAGTGTTCAAAGGAAATCGGTCACCCCTCTCTTAACAAGGGTGTTCCTGGCGGATTTATCAGCCAGTGGAACGGTGAAAGCCCCATCTTTGCGCAGCCCCGTCTCTTTGACAGCTACGGAATGGGATATTTGAGCGAAATTGTTGATTTGTTCACCGGTCTTTCGGCCGACAGTCCCATCGACGTATATCACGCACGTAAATACTACACCACCATCGTAAACGAGGGTTCAAGCGGTCTGGTATCGACCATCAGAAATTATGAATCGTACATCAATGCCGCTGAAAAGGCAATCGCTGACCGCGCTACCTCCAGCTACGACATTACCGCTACCGCAGGTGGTAACATTTACTGCAATAACAAGGCATTTGTAAACGACAGCACCACTAATATTATTAAGCCGGGTGAAATCCGCACCTTTAAGGCGGTTCCGAACGTAGGATATTCATTCGCCTACTGGGCTGATGAAAAGGGTGCAGTTGTTTCGTACGACAGTACATTCGACGTTGCCTTCTCTGAAGTTACAATCCTCAAAGCAGTATTCCACAAGGACAGCACCGCCGCAGGAAAGGATATTACCGTTACATTCAGAGACCATGCAGGTAACATCGTTTCCTCAATCGCTACTACATCCGGAGCAAAGGTTACACTCCCCGCACTTCCCTTCTCATTCGGCTACAACATCACCGGTTGGATGATTAACGGCGTAGAGTATGAAGCAGGAAGCAGCGTTGCCTTTACCGCTGATACAGTAATTTCGGTTGCCGCTAACAAGGAAACCACAGTATATAACGTAATCGTTTCCGGCTCAACGGTAGAAATCGACAATACCTTTACATACAACAGCTTGATCGAAGTAACATTCGACAAGAATCTCCTTAAATTAGGCGAAAACTTTGGCGGCTGGTCAAACGGCAAGGACATCGTTAGCTATAATGAAAATTACAGCTTCTTTGTTGGCTCCGATGTTGAAATTACAGCCATTATCACCAGAGATACCGTCAACATCACACCGCTTATTTCGGTAACCGACGTTTCAATCATCAATGGCGGAAAGATGGTAAGCTTCCTTACCGAGCGTTATCTGCCGTCGAATTGCACATTCATTGATGCAGGTACAATTTATACAAATGACGTGGCTTGCTCCTCAATGCTTTATTTAAGCACCGTCAACGGCACAAGCATTCGTAAAGCATCTACAAAGTTTAACACCGCAAACGGTCAGTTCAGACTCAACCTTGGCTCACGTTCAGGCGCTACAACATTCTACGCTGTTGCTTACCTTTCATACGTTGATGCAAGCGGAATATACAGAACAGCATACACACCTGTTTACAGCGCGTCATCGACCGCTGCAAACGCATAATCTGATAGAATGGAGGATATAAAAATGAAAAGATTTTCTATCAAATTTATTTCAGCAGTTCTTTCAGTTTTAATGCTGCTTTCAATGGTTTCCTGCATCTTTGGTCTTTCTGCAAGTGCAGAAGAAATGGAAAGAGACAGCGGAAATATGCCCCTCTGGTTCTTTGACCCCGATGTGATGGATACCGAAAAGGATGACGTTAGAACCTTTTCTGACGGCTCAATCCGTTACACCAGAACTCATAAAAACGATTTTGGTACTGCTTTGATAAACGATTTTGTCGAGTTTGATTTCAAATCAAACAGCCACTGGGCACTCACCCTCAGAGCAGATAGCGAAATTAGTGAAGGTTACGTTATCGGCGGTAACCCCTCGGGCATTTTCATTAAAAAGGTTGATTCGACCAACGCTCTCGCATACTGCGAAGAAGGTCGCTATTCAATGGTTTCGAGCGGTATCTGGCATCGCATGAGAATCGAATTCGAAGACACCGACAGATTCACTGCTGTCAAGGTAACACTCGACGGCAGAAAGGTTCCCTTCATCGAAGGATTCAAGTTTACTCCCAGCTATGGTTTTCAGACCATTGACGAATTTGACACAAACATTTCGGTAGTAAACGGAATTCTGTACGATGCTAACCCGATTCAGAACGCAAACAACACATACGTTAAGGTTAGCGCACAGCACGAAGCTCTCCTCGTTAACCCCTTTGGTTCGGTTCACTTCCGTTCAATCGACACCGACCTTTCGACCAAAACCGAAACATTCCGTATCGTTAACACCGGTGACTCGATTACACACGGCGAATCAGATGACACCGACGGCGTTTGGCGTGTTACCCTTTCGAAAGAGCTTAACAAACTCTTTGGCGACGACTTTGACGTTTACAACGCAGGTGTTTCGGGTGCTCAGGCATACAACTCGCTGAACTTTAAAACATATATTTACGAAAATCAGTTTACCTTCTCACAGAGATATGACGCTGACCTCATTACCATCATGCTCGGTACCAATGACGGTGGTGTACTTTCAAGTTCAGTTCCTGACATAGCCACAGCAACCGAAGAAGATGAGGATGTTCAGAAGTTTAAGGCGATATTCGTTAAAAACTATAAAAAGCAGATCGAAACATATCTCGATATGGGCGTTCAGTTGGTTCTCTTCTCACCGCCCTATTCAACACATCCTACAGGTACATTAGGCGTTAAAATGGTAGTTGGTTGGGTAGAAGAACTCGCCGAAGAGTACGACCTCCCCTTCTTTAACACATACGAATTTGCTTATGGTCACAACGAGTGGTTCAGCGACGACGTACATCCCAACGGCGAAGGTAAGAGAGAGATTGCCAAAGGCTTGTACAACTTCCTTGTAAACTGCGAGGACATCACCCTCACAAAAACTACAAATCATATCGCTCCGGCAGATTATAGCGAAGAGCTTGCACGTTACGAAGCTCCCCTCACCTCCTATAACGGACCTATGACCAGCGACCTTTTCTACGCTTACAAATACTCATCAAGCACAACCGACCTTCGTTACATCGACGGTTCTGTAGACGCTAACTTTGGCGCAATCAGTAAAAACACATTCAACCTCGGTACAAAGTGGACTGCAGAATTCTCCACCGACCTTCCGGCAAGTAATGAAAACGTTTACAACGGCGAACATGACTGGACAAAGTATCGTTACTCCGCGGTTAAGGTTGGTCCGCTGAGACTAAATATCTATCGTCCCTATAACGCTACCGATGGATACACCTACTACGCATACCGTTTGTTCCTCTTTGACAAGGAGCTTACAGATCACGCCGTAGTAAACTCATACACAGCAAAAACATCCTACAAGATTGAGTACAATAACGGAAGCATCAAGGTTATCAGAACAAATGATAACATCGTACTTTTCGACATTGGCTCATCGGCCGTTTATGAAAAGATTGGAAACGATTTCAGCTTCGACGGTTCGAGCGTTTCGCTTACCGCATTTGAATACAACCGCGTTGCAAGCTATACCAATCTCAAATTGGCGGCAGAAACCACCACCCCTGCTACATATAAGGTTGAAAACACTACACACGGTCACGTTGAATACGGTGGCGGCACATTCAGCAACGACGACGTTCACTACGTTGGTGAAAAGATCAACCTTACCGCCGTTTGTGACGACCACGGCTACATCTTCCACAAATGGGTAGATGCCAACGGAAACAAGATTTCGATGGATCCGAACTACACATTAACACTCGGAGAAGGCAACAATTACATTAAGGCAGTATTTACAAAATATACCCCCTTCTGTGAGGTTAGTCTGACCGCAACAGCAGGTGGTAGAGTAACAATCAACGGCACCGAATACAACGCAAATCAGGAATACGTTGTAGGTGATACAATCACTCTGAATGCTATTGCTAATACCGGATACACCTTCCTCTATTGGAGAGATGCTGACGGAAACATCCTCTGGGAAGCACCTGAATTCATTACAACAGTTACAAAGATTGCTAACTACGAAGCTGTTTTCACAGCAAACAACAGCTCGACAGCAACCATCCTCTTTGTTAACCGCGTAAATCAGGTTATTTCCACACAGAGCGCAGCAATTGGCTCCCAGATTACCCTCCCCGAGCTTCCTAATTCATACGGATACGAAAGCATTGGATGGATTATCGGCGAATCAATCTATTACCCCGGCGATAAGTACACAGTAACAAAGGATGCTATCATCCGCACCAGTTTCAGAAAGAATGCTACCGAATATCTCGTAACAGTTGAAGGCGGTACAGTATTCAACAGAACATCCAACCGCTTTGTTTACAACCAGAAGGCAACCGTTGTATTCGACGATTCGCTCCTCGGTGATGGTGAAGTATTCTATGGCTGGCATATCGCTGAATCTCTCGACGAGAATTCAATCATCAGCCACGCCGCTGAATACACCTTCTACGTTGGTTCAAACGTTACACTCACCGCAGTTATCAAATCGGGTGAAATCGAGATTAAACCGATTATCGACGTTACAAACATCTCGGTTGTTAATGGCGGAAAGACGGTTTCATTCCTCACCGAAAGAACCGTTCCCAGTCCCTACACACTCGTTGAATCAGGTGTAATTTACACCGCAAACCAGTCAAAAATTGAGAACCTGACACTCGAAAACGTTGGTGGCAGCGTATTTGCTCGCAGAACAATCAATACGCGTCCTAACGGCCAGCTCAGAATGTCACTTTCATCACGCGACGGCTCCTCGATCACCGCTTACCTCGTTTGCTATATGACTTACATTGACGATCTCGGTGAATACCACACCATTTACTCAAACGTATATAGCGGCACAACAACTTCAAACAGCGGTTCACAGGATATTATCGACGAAGAAACCGACAACTTTGACTAATCTATAAATAAAAAAATCACCGAAGGTATGATGCCTTCGGTGATTTTTTATACTATAATTGATTATTCGCCTTTTTCTAAAATTTCCTTCATTACGGGGTAAATTGTCTCTGCCATTCGGTAGAAGCCAATATCGTTCGGATGCGTCAAATCGACCGTACAAAGAGTTCTGTCCTTGTTGCCAAAGAAGGTTTCGCCGTCGATGAAATAAACATTTTTATCCCCGTTTTTGAGCGCGTTTTCGTAGGTTTCGCGGACAATGTCGCGACGACCTGCCGAATCGTCAACAGTATAGAAATTAGGACGGGTAAGGAATAAAACGGGAACGTCAGGATGCTTTTCTCTGATTCGCTTAAAGAAGGGCTCATGGGTGCGTTTGAGTTCGTCGCAATTCCACGCGTTATGGTCGTAGTCCATTACAAACAAGCTGAAATCAATGGTATTGATATAGTCGGCAATTTCAATTTCTCCCCTTGCACTGCCGGAAAATCCGAAATTGTAGTAATCAAGATCCAGCCAACGTGACAAAAGCGCATTGTAGCCGAGTGTTATACCGGTAGCGCAACCGCCCTCGGTGATGGATGAGCCGTAATATAAGGCAGGTCCGTACTTATAGGGTGTGGGTGCTTCAATCTTTGCATCGTCGGGAAAATCAATTTCTACATTTTCAAGCTCTTCATTTCGCGGAAGCCAGATGGTGACCTCATCCATTTTGCCGCTCTTTTTAACCACCTTTTCAAACTGCTTTGTTTCGTAATCGGGTGGACAGATATGCTCGACGTATTCGGAATTCTGCCTTTCGCCCACCATAACGTTGGCGGCATGGGCGGCAAAAATGCTCATTCCTGCGTCAACCGAAAATGTCTTGAAACTAATTCTGACGGTAAATTCAGCAGCGTCGGTTTTAAACCCTACACGAGCGCCGGGACATCTTCTACCGTAGAATTCCAAGCTCTTTACCTTTTCGCGAATTTCGAGGGGTATTCTTTCAAACGCCTTCTTTTCTTCAAAAAAAGGAATACCGAAAACCTTTATCGGTGCGTCCTTGATATTAAGTGTTTTCATCAATTTCAACTCCTGATAATATCAAATATTTTAAAATAATTTTAATACAATCATTATAATAAATCAATACCATTTTTTATCTGCATTTCGATTGACTTTGAAGGTTATGAGGACTATAATATACTGTATATTGTAGTAATATATATATTTATATAAGGGGTTGTGAAAAGCTATGAATATTTTTGGCGGAAATAAAGACGCAAAAATGTGGATAGACAATGTAAAAGAAGAAAACGGAATAAAACAATGCACCGTACACGCTAAATTCTGCGAAAAGCAGGTGCCAGAAAAATTCTGGGTCAGATTTGCGATTCCTTACGTTGATTGCTATTCGGTATGGAGTCCGTACCTGCAACAAAATAAACATATTCAACCCGACTGGGCTCCTAACGTTACATACGCTAATCTCGCTTCGTCCATGCCGGTGCACTCGGTAATCGCTCGCAACGGCAATAACAGAATCACACTTGCTATCGACGATGCTATGACTCCCACCGCTATCAAAACAGGCGTTTTGGAGGAGGATGCGACCATTATCGTAACCTTTATGTTCTTTACCGAAACTACCACCGCCGTTGACGAATATTCGGCTACCATTCGCATCGATACGCGTGATATTCCCTTCTACGATGCGGTTTACGACGTGGTAAATTGGTGGGAAAATGAATGCGGTTACACACCTTTGAATGTACCCGAACACGCAAAATTGCCGATGAACTCACTTTGGTACAGCTATCATCAGCAGCTCACTCCCGAGTGCATTATTGAAGAAGCCCGACTCGCAAAAGAGCTTGGTATGGAATCGGTCATCGTTGACGACGGATGGCAGACCGACGATAACGGTCGCGGATATGCCTTTTGCGGTGACTGGGAGCTTTGCACCAATAAAATTCCCGATATGAGAGCGGTCGTTGACAAGGTACACGAGCTGGGTGTAAAAATCATTTTATGGTACTCTGTTCCCTTTGTCGGCAAGCATTCAAAGGCATTCTATAAATTCAAGGATATGCTCCTGTGCGATAATCCCGATTGGGTTGGCTATACCGAGCTTGACCCGAGATACAAGGAAGTGCGCGACTATATTATCGACGTTTATAAAAAGAGCGTCACCGAATGGGACCTCGACGGACTTAAACTCGACTTTATCGACAGTTTCCGCTTGAAACAAAGCTCGATTGCACCCGATAATCGTCGCGATTACGAATCGCTTTGCGAAGCTATCGACCGCCTGATGACCGACATCACCATCGAGCTGAAAAAGATAAAACCCGACATTCTCATCGAATTCAGACAGTCGTACGTTGGTCCCGCAATTAGAAAATACGGCAATATGCTCCGCGCAGCCGACTGCCCGAATGACGCGATTTCGAACAGAAAGCGTACACTCGACCTTCGTCTGACGTCAGGAAACACAGCCGTTCACTCGGATATGCTTATGTGGCACAAGGATGACACTCCCGAAGCAGCTATGCTACAATTTGCTAACATTATTTTCAGCGTACCGCAGGTATCGGTGAAACTGGATACACTCGGCGAATCACACCGAAAGGCACTCAAATACTATCTCTCCTTCTGGCGCAAAAATGCCGATATTCTGATGAACGGCAAGCTGCATTTGTTCGATTCCGCTCACGATTATTCCGCCGCCTATGCCGTACTGGATAAAAAGGCAATTCACGCCTGCTATATCGACACGGTGGTAAATGGCAAGGATTATGACGAGCTGACGGTAATCAATGCTTCAATGAACGACAGCGTTATCGTAAAGCACTGCGAAGGCAAGGGCTGCACGGTAGTTAACTGCTTCGGCGAAACCATTTCGGAAGGTAAAATCGAATCGGCAATCGCCGAAATCGGAATTCCCCTCTCGGGTATGGTGTTCATAAAATAATAATCTTACCGCCCTCTCGAATAAAGAGAAGGCGGTATTTTTCTGCAAATTTGCTCGATTAAAGTGAAGTCATAATACTTATTTACGCAATACTACAAGGCAACACCATTTTTTTGTTATGTAAGTTGACATTAAATTATGCAACCATTATAATCAAGGTATCTGTATAAAAGGAGTTTGTTAAATTATGCATATTTTTGGTGGAAACCCAGGTGCAAAAATTTGGGTAGATAACGAAACTGAAGTAAACGGAATAAAGCATTTTACCGTACACGCAAAGCTTAGTGAAAAGGCCGTGCCGGAAAAATTCAGCATTCAGTTTAAAATCCCGCACATTGAATGTTTTTCAGTATGGAGTCCGTATCTCAGCCATTGCAGACGCATTGGACCCGACTGGGGACCCAGTACTACATACGCTAATATTGCTTCATCAATGCCCGTTCAGTCTGTGCTTTCAGTTGACGGAAACAACAGATTAACCCTAGCTATTGACGACGCTATGTCCCCCACCGCAATCAAAACAGGTGTACGCGAGGAAGATAGTAACATAATAGTAACATTCACCTTCTTTACCGAAACTACCACAGCCATCGAGGAATATTCAGCTACCGTTCGCGTTGATACACGCGATATTCCTTTCTACGATGCGGTTTATGACGTAGTACGCTGGTGGGAAAATGAATGCGGCTATACTCCGCTGAACGTTCCCGAACTCGCAAAGCTGCCCATGAACTCGATGTGGTACAGCTATCATCAGAATCTCGACTCGGAATGCATTGTCAGAGAAGCCCGTTTGGCAAAAGAGCTCGGAATGGAATCAATCATCGTTGACGACGGTTGGCAGACCGACAATTTAGGTCGCGGATATGCTTATTGCGGTGACTGGGAGCTTGCTACAACAAAAATTCCCGATATGCGTGAGGTTGTAGACAGAGTTCATGCTGAGGGTGTTAAGCTCATTTTGTGGTTCTCGGTGCCCTTTGTAGGCAAGTATTCACGTGCTTTTGAGAGATTCAAGGATATGGTACTCAGCGACGACCCCTATCAGTATGAACATACTCAGCTCGACCCGAGATACAAGGAAGTTCGCGACTTTCTCATCGGCGTTTATAAAAAGTATCTCGTTGAATGGGATTTGGACGGATTCAAGCTCGACTTTATCGACAGTTTCCGCTTAACACCGAGCACAATTGCTCCCGATGAACGCCGTGATTACGAGTCACTCGTTGAAGCGGTTGACCGACTGATGACCGACATCACCATCGAACTGAAAAAGATAAAACCCGACATCCTTATTGAGTTCAGACAGACATACGTCGGTCCAGCCATCAGAAAGTACGGCAATATGCTCCGCGCAACCGACTGTCCCAACGATGCAATTTCGAACAGAAAGCACACACTCGACCTTCGTCTGACATCGGGCAACACCGCCGTTCACTCGGATATGCTTACGTGGAACAAGGATGACACTCCCGAATCGGCAATGCTCCAGTTCACAAGCATTCTTTACAGTGTACCGCAGATTTCTCTGCGACTCGATACCATCAGCGACGTTCACCGCAAAGCACTCAAATTCTACCTTTCATTCTGGCGCGAAAACGCCGATATTCTGATGAATGGTAAGCTTCACGTTTACGATACCGCTCACGATTATTCGGGTGCATGTGCCGTTCTCGATAAAAAAGCAATTTACACCTGCTACGTGCAGACGGTTATCGACGGTGCAGATTACGACGAGCTGACAATAGTCAAGGCATCGAAGGGCAACAGTGTATACGTCAAGAACTGCAAGGGTAAGAGCTACAAGGCTGTAAACTGCTTCGGCGAAACCATTTCGGAAGGAATTATCGATTCGACAATCGCTGAAATTGAACTTCCCCTTTCGGGCATATTATATATTAAGTAATTTGTATAACGCTCTCTTTTTCGAGGGCGTTATTTTTTTGTTTTACTTGAAGTGATGGAGATACTATGATATAATTATTAGATTAATAAGAATAGTGATTGCTACGCTTTTTTAAAGCAAATGAAAGGACATAAAAATGATAAAAAGACTGGCAAAAAGCATTCGCGAATATAAGTGGGTATCGATTATCACTCCGCTACTCGTTGCTCTCGAAGTGGTGCTCGAATGCATCATCCCGTTTATAATCGCAAATCTCGTAAATTCAATAAAGAACGAAGCCGACTTTTCGACCGTAATAAAGTACGGAGTGGTGCTGATTATCATGGCAGCGCTGTCACTCACATTCGGCACGATTGCCGGATTTACGAGCGCAACCGCTTCGTGCGGACTGGGAAAGAATTTGCGCAGAGATATTTTTTGCGCCGTGCAGAAATTTTCGTTTAGCAACATTGATAAGTTTCTCACATCGTCGCTTGTAACCCGCATGACCACCGACGTTACGATGGTGCAGGAAGCGTATATGATGATAATTCGAATCGCCATTCGGTCACCGCTTATGCTCATTTTTGCCTTTATAATGGCATTCAATATGGGCGGTAAGATGGCGTGGATATTCATTTTTGTCCTGCCCGTTTTGACCATTGGGCTAATTTTAATCGGTATGAACGCCATGCCTGTATTCAGACGAATATTCAAAAAATATGACAAGCTCAATGCGTCAATTCAGGAGAATATCAAGGGAATTCGCGTAGTAAAATCCTTTGTCCGCGAGGACTATGAGCAAAAGAAGTTTAACGTTGCTTCGGACGAGCTTTGCGCCGGATTTACAAAGGCGGACCGTATTCTCGCCTTTAACGGTCCGATTATGCAATTCTGTTTATACTGTGTAATGATTTTTGTACTTTCGTTTGGCTCATACACGGTAATAACCAGCCGTGGAATCGACCTTGACGTAGGTCAGATGTCGGCGCTTTTGACCTATAACTTTATGATGCTGTCGAGCTTGATGATGCTGTCGATGGTATTCGTTACGATAACCATTTCGACCGAATCAGCAAAGCGAATTTGCGAAGTGCTTGACGAAAAGAGTACACTGCAGAATCCTGAAAACCCCGTATTCGAGGTAAAGGACGGCTCGATTGACTTTAACTCGGTTAGCTTTAAATATTCCGAAAAGGCGAAAAAATATGCCCTTTCGGACATTGACCTGCACATAAACTCGGGCGAAACAATAGGCGTTATCGGCGGCACCGGCTCGTCGAAATCGTCACTCATTCAGCTTATTCCCCGACTGTACGACGTTACCGAAGGTGAGGTCATCGTTGGCGGAATTAACGTAAAGGAATACGACCTCGACTCACTTCGCAATCAGGTTGCCGTTGTGTTACAGAAAAACGTGCTATTTTCGGGCACGATAAAAGAAAATCTCCGCTGGGGTAACAAAGAAGCAACCGACGAGCAAATGATTGCCGCCTGCAAGCTTGCCTGCGCTGACGAATTTATCGACCGTTTCCCCGACGGATACGATACCTTTGTCGAACAGGGCGGAAGCAACCTTTCGGGCGGTCAGAAGCAGCGTCTGTGCATTGCAAGGGCGTTACTCAAAAATCCGAAAATACTCATTTTGGACGATTCGACCAGCGCCGTTGACACAAAAACCGACGCAAAAATCAGAAAAGCATTCCGCGAATATATCCCCGAAACGACCAAAATTATTATCGCGCAGAGAATCGCCTCGGTCGAAGATGCCGACAGAATTATCATCATGAACGGCGGTAAAATAAGCGCAATAGGTACTCACAACGAACTAATCGAAAGCAGCGAAATTTATCGCGAAATATACCTTTCACAGAATAAGGTAGGTGGCGAAGATGAAGAATAAGCAAAACAAAGGAATCATTCCTCGCCTGATAAAGACCATTTTTGGCTACTATCCAGTTATGCTGCCGGTAACACTCGTCTGTATCCTTTTTAGCGCGGCAGTAAGCTCGGTACCAGCAATTTTTATGCAGAATGTAATCGCCGCCGTTGAGGAAAGCTGGCAGTCAGGAAACTGGGATTCGGTTAGCGGAAAAATACTCAAATACGTTCTTATTCTGGTTGTTTTTTATCTCCTTTCCCTTTTGGCAAACATTTTGTACAACCAGTTGATGGCGATTATAACCCAGGGCATTCTCAATAAAATGCGCAGAGAAATGTTCTCGAAAATGGAACGGTTGCCCATCAAGTACTTTGACACAAACAATCACGGCGACATAATGAGCCATTACACAAACGATATCGATACTCTGCGCCAAATGATTTCGCAAAGCTTTCCGCAGCTTATCATGTCGTCGGTGTCGGTAATCACCGTTTACTGCATTATGCTTTATTACTGCGTGTGGCTAACGATGGTACTGACGGTTGGCGTTATCGTAATGACCTTTATTATCAAAAAGGTCGGTGGCGGCTCGGCAAAATTCTTTTTCCGTCAGCAGACGGCACTTGGTAAGGTCGAGGGCTTTGCCGAGGAAATGATGAACGGGCAAAAGGTAGTAAAGGTATTTTGCCACGAAAACGAGAGTATTGCCGACTTTGACAAGCTCAACGAGCAGCTTTTCAGAGACGCGCAGAGAGCGAACAGATATGCAAATATTCTCGGTCCCATTCTCAATAATATCGGAAACGTACTTTACGTTATAGTTGCGGTATGCGGCGGTATTCTGATGATTTACAACGTACCGAATTTGAGCATTTCGGGACTCGGAATCGGCATAAGCATAGTTGTCCCCTTCCTTAATATGACCAAGCAATTTACGGGAAATATCAATCAAGTTTCGCATCAGGTAAACGCGATTGTAATGGGTATCGCGGGAACAAAGCGAATCTTTGACATCATGGACGAGGAGTCCGAGCAGGACGAGGGCTACGTTACACTGGTCAACGCAAAGGAAATCGACGGAGTCCTCACCGAATGCGATGAAAAGACGGGAATTTGGGCATGGAAGCATATTCACCAGGCCGACGGCTCGGTGACATATACAAAGCTCACGGGTGACGTGCGACTGTTCGACGTCGATTTCGGCTACACCGAGGAAAAGACCGTACTCAAAAACATTTCGCTCTATGCTGAACCAGGGCAAAAGGTCGCCTTTGTCGGCGCTACGGGAGCAGGAAAAACCACCGTAACCAATCTCCTAAACCGATTCTATGACATCGCGGACGGAAAGATTCGCTACGATGGAATTAACATTAACAAGATTCGCAAAAGCGATCTCAGACGCGCTCTGGGAATTGTTTTGCAGGATACAAATCTCTTTACAGGGACGGTTATGGAAAATATCCGCTACGGCAATCTCGGCGCTACCGATGACGAATGTATCGCCGCAGCAAAGCTCGCAGGTGCAGACGATTTTATCACCCGATTGCCGAATGGATACGATACCATGCTTTCGGAAAACGGCTCAAACCTTTCGCAAGGGCAGAGACAGCTCCTTTCAATCGCAAGAGCCGCCGTTGCTGATCCGCCTGTTATGATTCTGGACGAGGCAACCTCCTCCATCGACACGCGAACCGAAAGCATCGTGCAAAAGGGCATGGACGCTCTGATGAAGGGCAGAACGGTATTCGTTATCGCGCATCGACTTTCGACGGTAAAAAATTCCGACGTTATCATCGTTTTGGAAGAAGGAAGAATCATCGAGCGCGGAAATCACGACGACCTGATTGCTCAAAAGGGCAAGTATTACAACCTTTATACTGGCGCATTCGAGCTTGAATAAGCAGAAAAATTAAGGCACATCTTCGTTTTTTGAAGATGTGCCTTTATATTTATTCGATTAAAGTTCCGAGAAAATTTCGCCGAGAATTTTTATTCCCTCGACAATTTTTTCGTTCGACATGGTCGAGTAGTTCAGACGGAGTGACGAGCACTTTTTATTCATATCGACCATAAAGGTGTTGCCCGGGACGTAAACAACGTTTCTCTCTGCGCATTTCTTTGACAGTTCGAAGGAATCGTACTTTTCGGGTAGGTTTACCCAGATGAACAGACCGCCTGTGGGTACTGTGTGGGTAACCTCCTTCGGAAAGTATTTATCAATGGCATCGAGCATTGTTTTGCACTTTTCGCTATAAAGGGCACGTGCCTTTTCTACAAGTGCGTCGATGTCATATCTCTTTAAAAATTCGCTTGCCAAAAGCTGTGTGAGCATTGGCGTATGAACGTCGGAGGTTTGCTTTGCGACGGCGGCCTTTGCGATGATTTCGGGAGCTGCGCACATAAATCCTACGCGGAGTCCGGGTGCAAGTACCTTTGAAAATGAGCCGCAGTAGATAACTCGTCCGTCGGTATCAAACGACTTTATCGTGTCGTGATGGTCACCTGTGAAGCTGAGTTCACCGTACGGGTTATCCTCGATGATGATTAAATCATACTTTCTGGCAACCTCGTAAAGAGCGTGACGGCGCTCGGCTGTCATTGTAATTCCTGACGGATTCTGGAAGGTAGGAATGGTGTAAATAATCTTTACGTTTTTGTTTGCCTTGATTGTTCTTTCGAGGGCTTCGATATCCATTCCGTCATTATCCATCGGCACTCCTGCCAAATTTGCATTATATGAACGGAATGCGTTGAGCGCACCGATGAAGCTCGGCTCCTCGACGATGACGGTATCTCCCTCGTTGACAAAAATCTTGGTCGTCAAGTCGATTCCCTGCTGACCGCCCGAAACAATCATAACGTCATTCTTTTCGACGTCGATGCCTTCCTTTTCGGCGAGTCGGGCCTTTACCTGCTCACGAAGGGGTGCATAGCCCTCAGTAATGCCATATTGGAGGGATAAAACCGGCTGATTTTCGAGCAAATCCTTTGCAATTACGGCCAATTCCTCGCTGGGAAAGGTCTCGGGTGCGGGATTTCCTCCTGCGAGTGAAATAACATTCGGGTTACCCGCAAATTTGAATATTTCTCTGATTGCCGAGCCCTTTAACGAGCTGACTCGGTCGGAAAAATGAAAATCCATAGATAATCTCCTTAATTTCAGTTCATGCGATAGATTTCTGCGGGGCTGACGTCACCCGAATTGGTGCTTGCGATGAGGGCATCGGCTGCGGCAGGGTCATCTACGCTGAGAATCATAATTGCCTTTCCCGTGTGATGTGAAATACAAGCATACATATATTTTATCTCGATCTCGTTGTCGGTGAGAATGTGAAGCGCTTCGGCAAATCCGCCGGGACGGTCATCAATAGCAACTGCAAGTGTTTCGGTTACCTTTCCGACTACGCCTGTTTCGAGCAGGACCTCCTTTGCCTTATGAGGGTTGCTCACAATCATTCGGAGTACGCCGTATTCATCTGTATCTGCCAAAGATAAGGCGGAAATGTCAATCTCGTTTTTTGCGAGAACATCGGCAATTTCGACCAATCTTCCCTTTTTATTTTCGATAAATACCGAAATCTGTTTTACTAACATAAAAATACGCCTCCCTTTCTTAATTACAGCTTACGCAGGTCGATTACTCGCTTTGCCTTGCCTTCGCTACGGGTAATACTCTTTGGGTTTACAAGATGTACCTTTACTCCGAGGCCGAGGGTTGAACGGAGCTTTTCGGTGATAAACTTTTCTGTCTTTGCGATGCTCTTTAGGTCGTCGGTAAACATTGTTTCGCTCATTTCAACGTCGAGGTCGAAGGTGTCTGTATTGTTTACGCGGTCAATCTTTATCAGATAATTCGGTGTAATTTCCCCTTTGTTTACATCGAGGAGAACCTCCTCAATCTGTGACGGGAATACGTTTACGCCACGGATGATGAGCATATCGTCACTTCTGCCGCTGGGCTTGTTCATTCTGATATGGGTTCTGCCGCATTTACACGGCTCATAATTAAGCGAACAAATGTCGCGTGTACGATAGCGGATTACAGGAAATCCTTCCTTTGAAATGGTGGTGAATACAAGCTCACCTGTGCTACCCTCGGGGAGAACTTCACCCGTTTCCGGATCGATGATTTCGGCAATGAAATGGTCCTCCCAGATGTGCATTCCGCTCTGATACTCACATTCGCAGGAAACACCCGGTCCGAGAATTTCGGATAAGCCATAAATATCGTACGCCTTTATTCCAAGCTTTTGCTCAATTTCTGCGCGCATCTGCTCGCTCCAAGGTTCAGCACCAAAAATACCAACCTTTAACGAAAGCTGATCCTTTACCCCCATACGCTCGATTTCTTCGCCAATATACATAGCATAAGACGGGGTGCAGCAAATAGCAGTTGCCTTGAAATCAATCATCGTCTGAATTTGAAGGGCGGTGTTTCCCGATGAAATCGGGATAACGGTTGCACCTGCCTTTTCGGCTCCTGCGTGGAGTCCGAAGCCGCCCGTAAACAAGCCGTAGCCGAAGGATACCTGAAAAATATCCTCCTCGTTAATGCCGAGACCTGTTACCATTCGGGCGACACATTCGCCCCACATATCGAGGTCATTTTCGGTATAGCCGACGACAATACGCTTTCCGGTCGTACCGCTGGATGCGTGAACTCGTTTGATTTCGCTAAGCGGAGTGGCAAAAAGTCCGTAAGGGTAGTAATCGCGCAAATCCTGCTTGTACGCAAAGGGTAGCTTGTAAAGGTCCTCTACCCCTTTTACATCGTCGGGAGTGAGTCCCTTTTCGTCCATTCGTTTACGAAAACACTCAACGTTTTCGTACATTCTCTTTACCTGCCAGCAAAGACGCTCACTCTGAAGCTTTTTGAGCTCCTCGCGTGGCATTTGTTCAATTTCGGGATTTCTGATTGGCATTTTATTTGCCCTCCCCTGCTAATTTTTTTCGATTGCCGAAGCTGAGAATAATTCCGAGCGCTACCGAAAGGGCAGCCGCCATCATTACCTGATATTCGCTCGGCAAAAGGAATGTAACTGTATGCGCCGGTATCCAAAAGAGCGGTACAGTCTTTAAAATCGTGAAGCCCGCAAATGCAGACCAATCTATGCCCGTCATAATTGCTTTTATGGATACCTTTTCGCCATTAGCACGAAGGTCGAGCCACTTATCACTGCATTTATGAAGCGCCATAAATGTCGGGCCAAATGAGGTATTCATTATCGCACTAATGTAGAATGCGCGCAACAATGCGTTATCTCCGCCAGGAAGGACTCCGCCGCCCATTAAATCGGCAACTGCGGCACCATAAACCTTCATCATAAAGGTAATCCATACACCGATAAAACCCCATATAACAAAGCGCCAAATAATTTTTACCGGGACAGTGGGCTTTCCTGTTGCGATATATCCTGCGATAAGCTCACCCGCCGTTGCAAGCAGGGCAAACTTTACAAAGCCCATTATAAACGGGTGGTCGGATGAGAGTGTTTTAAACACTTCGCGGCTCTGCGGAATAATTAAAACAAGCGCAAAGGAAAGAATCGAGAATAATATGTATCCGATAACAAGTATCTTTTTGCTTTTTTCACTTTTCATCGATATTCGCTCCTTTTTTAGCCCTTGAAAGTGTAGCCGAGCTCGAATGCTTTGAGGTTGAGGTCATGGAATTTCTGCGGTACGGTTTCGGTGATTACCTTTTTCCACACCTCTTTATCAATGTCCATTGTTGCCGCCAAAACACCGATTAAAACAACGTTTACCGCCTTCGGCGAGCCGGCTTCCATACTGATTTCGAGAGCGTCAAGTGCGGTTACATCCGCCTTTTCGGATAAGAACGGGATGATGTTTTCGGGATATTCGGCGGCTCCTGTGATAACCGGCATGGGTGAAATTGCGCGGTCGTTCAGAATAATTTTGCCGCCTTTTTTGAGATACGGGAGGACTCTGAGCGCCTCTAATCTTTCGAATGCGAGAATAATATCGGCTTCACCCTTATCAATTATGGGTGAAAATACTTCTTCGCCATATTTTACGTAGGTTACAACGCTACCACCACGTTGGCTCATTCCGTGAACCTCCGACACCTTTACGTCGTAGCCCTCGCTGATAGCTGTGTTTCCGAGAATTCGGCTGGCGAGAAGGGTTCCCTGACCGCCAACGCCGACAATCATAATATTCTTGGTCATTTATTCTTCC
>JAFOCB010000073.1 GCA_017381515.1 Clostridia bacterium
CTAAAGATGTAGTTGACTGGGTAAAGAGTAAAGGTAAAGCAAAAAGGGGCTAAGAATGAACACAAAAACAGCACAGCAGATCGCGATCGCATTCAAGCGCGGACTGGCTTTTATCCGCGGGATCACGCGCATGGCACAGGACGCCGATCCGGATGAGAAGTGGATCACTATAGGCGCAGAGGAAGGCGACGACGGGAAAAGGCACGGCGGCCGCCCCGTGTGCATAAGCAAATCGACCGGTAAGATCATAAAGGGATTGAGCAAAGACGTGGTGGGAATGACCCTAAGCGACGCATTTAAGGAACTGAAAAAGACTCCGGAGGAAAAGGGCGCTAAAGCCCCGACGTTTTCTATAAAATCCCTTACAGATAATATAGCCGCCGGTATTGCCGCACATAAAACCACAGATGCAGATTTTGATGCTAAACTCAA
Source organism: Clostridia bacterium (assembly GCA_017381515.1). GTDB lineage: Bacteria > Bacillota > Clostridia > Oscillospirales > Acutalibacteraceae > UMGS1976. The sequence goes on from JAFOCB010000073.1 coordinate 433, forward strand.
AAAAGCCCTTAAGCTCAAAAAGGCTGACCGTGATAGACCAGGGAGGGATTTTAGGATCGTTAAAATGCGAGCAGAAACGAGCTCCCGCTGGTTTGATGATATGGCAAAAAGCCTTGACTATATCCGTGAAAATTCAGTCGAGGATGCAGAAAAGATCAAGGGCTATGAAAAAGAGATCACTAAACATGCTAACGATTTAAGCGACGCACTTAAAACCGCCGCCAGAATTGATCAAGACCTTACCTCCGGTAAAGCTGATGCCGGAGTGGTTAAAGAGCTTGCAGATGCTATGCGCAAGGCTGAAAATGCTTTTAGTGATGTTGCTCAATTACGGCAGGATCTTGCGGATATACGGGACCGCCACAAAAAAGATGTTGAGGATGCGGAAAAAGAAAAAAGGCATAATGAGTTTATGGAAAAGATGCGCGTTAAACGCGAGGAGAGAGCAAAGGCAGAGGCCGCAGAGGCTGACCGTGTAAGCAAATTAAGCCCATTTGACCTTAATTATGAGCGTATGCTTAATAAGGAACTCGAGCGCCGCAGACCGCAGGACCAGGAGGCCTATAAGAAAGAGTTTGCCGATAAGTTTGGGGGTAATGCTGCATTTAAGGCAATGGGCGATCGAGTAAGTAAGGTATTGAGCAAGATCGGACCAAATGACCCGTTATACCAAAAAGCAAAAGATAAAATTATGAGCTTATTGCCGTATAGCGCCGATTTTTATCAAAAATACGGCCAGCCTATAAGCAATGCTCAGGATATTTATTCACGCTCTATTGACCAGGACCGTGTTAACGCTGAAAAGACACTTACAAATCAGGTTGCAGAGCTGGAAACATATGCAAAAGATCCTAAAGGATATCAGGCGAAGGCGGACGAGTCCTTAAGGGAGGCCGCACAGCTGAGCAAGGATTTAGAGCTTATGCGTACAGCACTGGCTAAATTACCAAATGACCGCGGAACAAATACCTATTTAACAAAGATGTGGAACTCAATATCAGACCTGCAGGACGCTACACGCAAGGGGATCAGTCCGCTATATGAGTCTACAAACTGGCGGCATGATAGCTATATGTTTAACGAGGTAGACAAAATAAAAGAGGATGCCAAAAAGTTAATCGCGAGCGTAGGCAAAAACACAAAATATAAAGATGTTTTGGCAGAGGCCAGCCGCGGACAGTTTAGGCAAGCGGTACC
>JAFOCB010000074.1 GCA_017381515.1 Clostridia bacterium
ATGCCGCCTAGACGAACTTGAATTTGGAGGCTAGTTACTGCGGAAAATATATTACCACCCTGTACACGCAAAAATTTTTTAACAAATTTTGGTTTCATGAAACTAAACTGTGATTATATGGGTATTAATAATAAAAGCACAACAAATAATAGGAGGAGTTTATATGTCTACTCAACAAGAAAAAATTGATGCTTGGTATGAAAATTTTATTCAGCAAATCTCTAATCCCCCTTTTTCTTTCCTTCCCCACCTGCCACAAGATAAAGGTCGCTTGTTAAAGATGCTGGATGAGCCTAAAATGGACAAAACAGAAATGGAGTCTCCTGTCGGGCCTGACGAGGACTTATTTGAAAAGCGAAACGAACTGTACGAGCTGGCATCTCAGGGCAAATTGTACATTTTCGAACTGGGCAGTTCGTATGATTGCAGTCAGGTGCGTGTGGAGCCTGCTAATAAGCTGCTTTACGATCTTAAAAATGAAGTGATTATGGAACCAGAGAGCCCCAGACCTCAGGAGCAGAAGTTAGGCTTTTTCAAGACCATTTTGAATGCTTTGTTCGGTGCATATGAGGATGAGCGTTTGCAATTGAAAGAGCAATTCCTCGAAGAAATGAGAGAATACAACTATCGAACCAATGGTATTCAATGCGAAAGCAGCAATGCGAGATCCATGAGTGGAAAGCGGACGAATGTGATTCGCCAAGATCAGGAAGTCGCACGATCTTATATTCCCGCTATACTTAATGACCTGACCGATAAGTTGGAAAACGGCAAAGATTTGTTGTCCTGGCAGAAGGATATGTATCAAGCAAAGTCCGCTATGTTTAACGCATTTTATGCTGGACAACCTCTTACAAAGGAACAGCGTATCGACATTTTGGCAAAGTCTATCGTGGGCCGAATGGGAGAATATAAGACCGAGCAGGAAGATAAAGGCGTACAACATGCTAATAAACTGCAGGAGCTTCTGCACAATCATCCCGAGAAAGCAGAGGAAATCGAAACTATTATTAAGAGCAGCGCCTTTGTGCAGAATCAAGCAGAAAAAGGAGACGCAGATCTTGTTAGGTGTACGTTTAATCCTGTTGCTTTGGATAATACAGTAAAGAGTGCGCTTACCAGCCTGATCGATGGCAATGAACAAAATCAGAAGCAAGCTGAATACCTCAAGCAGCTAATGAAGACCACCGCCGAGCCGCAAAATGAACAGCAAGCTGCTGCCTCTGGCATAGGTTTGTAAAATCAAACATTCAATAAACCCCGTTGGTTGAGTTCAGTTTGAACCGACGGGGTTTTTGTTTGATAAAACACGCGATGTTAATATTCATTTTCTCACATAGTTTCTATTTTCACAGAAATAAAAATATGTGTGTACACATACACACCACAGAGGCTTGGCCGCAGTCACACGATGGGTCAGGCTTAAATATGCTGCCATGAATCTGAAAAAGCTAGCAAATTGGAGTTGGAGCAACTCCTTTTTCTCGCAGATATTGCTTATATTTACACCTAAATACACCAAAACCCCTGTTTTCGCTTAATGAAAACAGGGGTTCTTTGACAGACTGAAACAGGCTGTTCGAAAGAACAGCCTGTTTTTTGTGTCTGAATATAATTTTAAGTTTCATTAAATATGAAACAAGTGGTTTTTGTGATACTGATACTGCCTTTTTACGATGCGGCTCTTGGGATTGTAGAATGGAGCGGGACCCTCAAATTCCGTGTCACCGACAGTCATGTCAGCACGAATTGCGGAATCATAAATGGATCTGCCGAAAAAGGGAATTTTGATTTTGGCAAGGGGTGTTAAGAATCTTGCGTGGTATTCCACTTCTGCGGCAAAGGAGAATAGGGAGGTGTTGCCGGTGTGGGTAGCGAGAATTGCCGCGGATTCATAGATGTCGGGACTTTCGCGGTCCTTGATATATATTTTCGTATTATCACAAACCATATAGCCCGCTTGCTGATTCAAAAATTCAATAAATTTCGGTAGGCGTGCAAATTTCACATTGTTTTTGTAGGAAATGCTTTTCTGAACTATATCCTTGTAATATTCTGGCACGTCTAATGAACCGTTTTTTGAGAGGGAAGCGATGTGCCTTGTATACATAGAAGCTACCAGATAGGCACCCTGGGACTGCGGATTCACAAAGTAATGCTTCAGCGCTTTGTGATGCTTCTGTCCCTTGCGGGCGACCACACGATTGATCTCTGCGTTCAAAGCCTGCCTGTTTTGCGCGGTAGGTTCCGAAAGACATTTTAGCAGGAGTTTAAAAGTAAAAGCGATGAAGGAAATAGTAACACCGGGTGTATC
>JAFOCB010000075.1 GCA_017381515.1 Clostridia bacterium
GTCCTACCGACTCTCTGACCGACAGAAACTGATTGGCTTCTGAAAAGGGAAATGCTCTGAAAATCAGTACGCGGTCATATTTTGTGCCGTTAAAGTCGAGCGAAATAAATCCGCCTTCGTTCAGCGAAAAATGCGCGTTTTTATCGTCAAGGTAGCAAATTTCGGCTACATCATCGGTCCTCGCGGCATCGGTCCTCGCGGTCCCTGTCTCCGAGACATTGACGGTGGTCCCTGACGGTGTCCCATTGGCGGTCCCATCGGGTGTGGTCCCCTCGGTGAAAAGTTCTCTCTCGACCATTTGGCTTCATCTCCTTTTATCGTCAGTGCCTTGCCCTGCAATTCGGCAAGGTGGTGGTATATTCCTTTTTTATCGAGCAGCTCCTCGTGAGTGCCGTATTCCTCTAAAAATCCGTTTTCGATTACAATCAGCTTGTCGGCATTGCGCAGGGTAGAAAGTCGGTGTGCAACCGAAATGGTCGTACGTCCCTTTGCCAGCATTTCAAGCGACTTCTGAATACTTTGCTCGGTTTCGGTGTCCATCGAAGCGGTTGCTTCGTCCAGAATGAGTATTTTCGGGTCGGACAGAATGGCTCGTGCAATCGAGATTCGCTGTCTTTCACCGCCCGAAAGCTCGCGTCCTGCCGAGCCGATAATCGTATCGTAGCCGTCGGGCAGCTTTGTGATAAAGTCGTGCGCACTTGCCGCCATAGCCGCGTCAATGATTTTATCACGCGGAATGTCGGGATTTGAATATGCGATGTTTTCGGCAACAGTGCCCATAAAAATATGTGTTTCCTGCGACACCACCGCAACCTTTCGGTGCAATTCGCGCAGATTATAGTCGCGGATGTTAACTCCGTCTATGTAAATATTTCCTTCATCAGCATCATACAGTCGCGAAAGAAGGCATAGCAGAGTAGTTTTTCCTGCTCCCGAGCGACCAACCACGCCGAGCATTTTACCCGCTTCGATTTCAAAGCTCAGGTTATTCAGCACCGGTCTGTCCTTGTCATAGCCAAATGTGACCTTCTCGACCTTTATGCCGCCCTCAATGTTTTCGGCAGAAACGGGATTGTCCGCTTCGATAACGTCGGGGGTGGAATCGAGAATTTCGAATATTCTCTGCGAGCTGTTGAGACAGTTTGCGCATTGACGGAGCGCCTTTGAAATATTATTGACCGGTCCGTTTAACATTCCGATATAGCCGATTAGCGTGATAATATCGGCGTAGTTAAAGTTAAAACTTTTCATTATCATAAACGAGCCGAGACCCCATACGGCAAAAACACCGACGTTTTCGACCAGGTGATACGCGGCATAAAGCTCGTTTTGTACGCTGACAATGTTGTATTCCGCCTCTTTCACGCTTTCGTTAAGGGCTTGGAAACGCTCGGTTTCTGAATTCTGCTGACCGAAAGCACGAACAACTCTGGCACCCGTCAAATTATCGTTTATATGCGAATTCATATTGCGCGAAGCGGTAAATCGCCTATTAAAAAATACGTGTAATTTGGGCAGTACGCGAATGGTAATCAAGCTCGAAAGCGGGATAAATACGAGCGCGGCGATTGCAACCGGCCAGCTGATTACAAATACAGCGACGGCAACTCCAATGATGGTGATACAGTCAACCATCAGCCGCGGCACATCCTCGATAAATACGTTTGTTACCTGCTCGGCGTCGTCAAGCACCCTTGTCATCAGTCCGCCCGTTTCTCGCTTTTGGAAAAAGCCGAGCGACAGCTTACTCATAACGTTAAAAATGCCTGTTTTAATCTCGTTTACTATGTATGGGACGATTTTTGCCACCGATATATTCTGAATGGCCGAAAGCGCCTGACCGATAACCTTTGTCAAAAAGATGGTTACCGCAATAATAAGCAGTGCGGTTGCAACCTTAAACCCTTCGCCGAAAAACTCGGTCACACCCAGCTTGTTTTCGAGGATTTGACCGTAAAGCACCTTTCCACTGAGGTAGGGCGAAACGAGACTAAGTGAGCTGGTTAGCCCAACGCAAAGCAGTACCGTGAAAACCGCCGCTTTATATGGAATAAAGTATTTAAAAAGACGAACCAACGACGGCACCTTGCCGTGACATTTTGGGCAAATTCTATTTCCGTAATCTTTAAAAGGGGTACCGCATTTTTTGCATACCTCTTTGGCCTTTTTACCCTCGCTAAACAGCTCGTTTATCTGCTCAAATTCATTCTTTTTGGCGAGGTTTACGCATTGTGAAAAGGTGAATGCACCCTTTAAGCAGGTGGCACTTGCGGCACATAATTTTTTTGCCTTGCCGTCGATAACTACGCTGATAATTCCACCCGCCGCAATATGCGAAATTTCGACAAAATCCATCTCGTCAAGCTCAAAATATTCGACTCTAACGTCGCTCGGTACATCGTTTCTTCCATCCTGTCCTTGCGAATGGTCAATGTCATTTCTTTGCGAATTTGAAAAAAGGAAATAGACCCGTTTTTTTGTCAAAACGAGCCAACTAAAAACAAAATTGCAGTCGAGAGAAAGATCCGTACATGTTACAGTAAGGATTTCGTCGGCCGCAATGTTATATTTTTTCATTACTTCCAGCAGAGATGCGCTGGGCTTATGAGATTTATACATTTTTTACTCCGTAAATAACGTTGTTCTTACATTATACAACCGCCGAATTGTTTTGTCAATCGCGCTTTAATATAATTCCGCCGCCGATAACCTCATTTTCGTTATAAAAAACTACCGATTGACCGGGTGTAATTGCTCTCACAGGGCTATCGAATTTGACGCTGAAAAGCCCGCTTTCTAGGGGTGTCACGGTGCAGTCGGAGGGCTTTGCGCTGTACCTCGTTTTTGCCGTAAAACGAGTGGGTGTCAAAGGTGATTTTCCGCTTATGAAATTCACCTTTTCTGCGATGAGCGATGAGCAAAATGTGTCCTCGTTCGAGCCGAGAACAACTCGGTTATTTTCGGCATCAATTTCGGTGACAAATCGCGGCTCACCGAGGGCAATTCCGAGCCCTTTTCGTTGTCCGATTGTGTAGTGAATGATGCCTTTATGACGGCCTAAAATGCTTCCGCTTTTGTGGTCGATAAAGTCACCGATTTTATCCTCGTAGTCGCTATTTTCCTTGATATATCGGGCATAATCGTCATCCTCGATGAAGCAAATTTCCTGCGAATCGGGCTTATTTGCTACTTCGATTCCCGCCTTTTCTGCATACGCTCTGATTTCGCTTTTTTCCATGTTTCCAACAGGGAGCAAAAGGTGTGACAAAATATGCTGATTCATGTTATAAAGCACGTATGTTTGGTCCTTGCTATCGAATGCCGAGCGTGACAAATGATAGCCGTTTTCGTCCTCGAAAATGGTCGCGTAATGACCCGTTGCGATATAGTCAAATCCCATTTCGAGAGCCCTTTCCAGAAAGAGCCCGAATTTCATACTTTTGTTACAGAAAATGCAGGGATTGGGCGTCCGTCCCGAAAGGTAGTCGCTGATAAAAGGAGCGATAACATTTTCCTTAAATTCCGCGCTAAAATCAAAGGTGAAATGCTCAATTCCGAGCTGAGCCGCTACCTTTTTTGCGTCGGTAACAGCTTCGTTTGAGCCAATGCCGCGGCTGATTTCGTCCTCGTTCCAGATTTGCATTGTAGCGCCCGAAACGGCATATCCCTGTTCGATTAAAAGTGCGGCTGCTGCGGAGGAATCAACACCGCCGCTCATAGCAACCAAAACCTTGATTTTATCCATTTTTTCTCCTTAATGAAGTTATCCGTGATTCCAGTATTTTCTGTCCAAACTGCGGAATCGTACCGCCTGCATAATGTGAGCCGATGTGATGACCTCGCTCGAATCAATATCGGCTACCGTACGAGCAACTTTTAGTATTCTGTCGTATGTTCTAGCCGACATATCGAGCTTCTCGAATGCGGCTTTGAGTGCTTTCTTTGCATCGTCGGTCATTTGGCAGTATTCGCTCAGCATTTTTGAGCTCATTCGCGCGTTGCAGGTGACTGAGGTGCCTTCAAATCGCTGCTGCTGAATTTTTCTCGCCTTGTTTACACGGGCTCTGATTTGAGCCGAGCTTTCACCTCGCGATGAATCATTCAGCGAGTCAAAATCTACCGGCGGTACCTCGATATGCAAATCCATTCGGTCCAGAAGGGGACCCGAAATTCGTCCCAGATAATTCGACACCGACCGCTGTGAGCAGGTACATTCCTTTGACGGATGACCGTAATATCCGCAGGGACAGGGGTTCATCGCCGCAACAAGCATAAACGAGCAATTATAACTGAGTGAGCCGGCAACTCGGGTGATATGCACCTTTCCATCTTCGAGCGGCTGACGCAAAACCTCGAGTGAAGTACGCGAAAATTCGGGCAATTCGTCGAGGAAAAGAACGCCTCCGTGGGCAAGTGAAATTTCGCCCGGTCGCGGAATTGTACCGCCACCCGAAAGTCCTGCCGGCGAAATTGTATGATGGGGTGAGCGGAAGGGACGATTGCGTATCAGTCGTACTCCACTTGGCAAAACTCCTGCAATAGAATGAATTTTTGTCGTTTCAATCTGCTCGTCAAATGTCATTTCGGGCAAAATCGACGGTATGCGCTTTGTGAGCATACTTTTACCCGAGCCGGGAGGGCCGATGAGCAGGATATTGTGACCGCCTGCCGCAGCCGTTTCGATGGCTGATTTTGCGGCGTGTTGCCCCTTTACGTCGGCAAAGTCGGGGTAGTCCTCGACCAAGGTGTCGGGGTAGTCCTCGGGCTTTACGGGAGGAATCTCTCTCGTGCCGACAAGCACCTCCATAAGCTCGACCAGATTGGATACGGGAACAATGTCGATTCCGCTAACGGCAGATGCCTCGGCGGCATTTCCCTTTGGTATAAAAAAGCGTTTGAAACCGCTGTTTTTCGCGTGTATTGCCATGGCAAGAAGTCCGCAAACGGGACGTATTTCACCCGTAAGACTAAGCTCACCGATGAAGGCGGTGTCGCTGAGGTCGGCTGAAATTTGACCTGCCGCCGAAAGAATTGCCATCAGTACGGGAAGGTCGTAAATTGCACCCTCTTTTTTTACGTCGGCAGGGGCAAGGTTGACGGTCACTCGGCTGACGGGGAATTCCAAACCGCAGTTTTTAGCCGACGAGCGAACTCGACCGCGTGATTCCTTTACCGCCGTGTCGGGCAAACCGACTATGTCAAAGCCGGGCAAACCTACCGAAATATCGGCTTCGACCTCGACGGTGAAAGTTTCTATGCCAAAAACACCTATGCTGTATAGCTTCGATACCATAAATGACACTCCAAAGTGATATAATATTTTATTATACACCAGTTTTATTCGCTTGGCAATACGAAAAAAGCGCGATTTGTCGGCGTAAAAAGCGTCATTCGTTTGATTAAAATTTGCCGTCGCAAGCCATAATAGACGGTGAAGGATAATTTTGTTAAAAAAGGAGGTGCTTTCCTTGACAATATTCGATATATAGAGTACAATATAATATCAAAATAGGGGTAATAGCATTATATATTATTTAAATACAATCATTCGTGAGCAAAATTTATTAACAAACGCTAGGGGTGAAAAATCGCCCAATACATACGAAAGTATTAACTGTGCATATTATTTTATCGGTCGGCACAGCGACAGAAAAGGAGAAAAATATGGCGCAACAGAATAAGGAAACAAAGCGCAGCCGTAACACAAACGGCACAAATAAGAATCAGAAAAATAAGTCAAAGAGTAAAAACGAGCTTAAAAAAGCGGTAGCAGAAACCAATGACACCGCAATTTACGGAAAGATTACACCCGAAAAGCCCAAAAAATCGAAGAATACTCAATCTAAAAAATCCGAAAAGTCAAAATCGCAAAAATCCAATTCATCAAAGAAGCAAGAAACCAAAAAATCAACAAAATCGAAAAAGTCAACCACTCCTAAAAAGTCGGGTAGCAAGACAAGGAATAAGATTACCCAGCCCGTCCGCATCATTTCTCTCGGTGGACTCGAAGAAATTGGAAAGAATATCACCCTCTACGAATGTGGCGAGGATATAATTATCGTCGATTGCGGAATGGCATTTCCCGACGATGACCTGCCCGGAATCGATATCGTAATCCCCGATTTCAGCTATATTGTCAAGAATATTGATAGGGTAAAGGGACTTTTTATCACCCACGGACACGAGGACCATATCGGCGCAATCCCGTATCTTTTAAAGGAGGTTTCGCTTCCCATTTACGGAACGCGACTCACACTCGGCTTGGTCGAGGGTAAGTTAAAGGAACACGGAATTCAGGGTGACCTTCGCGTATGCAGTCCCTCCGACCACGTAAAAGCGGGTTGCTTCGACGTCGAATTTATCCACGTAAATCATTCCATTCCCGATGCGGTTGGCTTTGCGATAAGCTGCCCGGGCGGACTGTACGTTCATACGGGAGATTTTAAGATTGATTCAACGCCAATCGACGGCGACGTTATAAATCTTGCCCGATTGAGCGAACTTGGAAAGCAAGGGGTCACAATGCTTTTGGTCGACTCGACCAATGCTGAACGTCCCGGCTTCACCCCGAGTGAAAGGGTTGTCGGCGGAACATTCGAGAATCTCTTTTCACACGCGTACAATAAGCGCATTATCGTTGCGACCTTTTCGTCGAATATCCACCGAATTCAGCAGATAATCGACGAGGCGGTACGCTGCAAGCGAAAGGTAGCCGTACTCGGCAGAAGTATGATAAACGTCGTATCGGTTGCGAGCGAGCTCGGTTATCTCAACGTACCCGACGGCGTGCTTATCAGTATTGATATGATACGAAAGTATCGTCCCGAGGAAATTGTAATAATCACCACCGGCTCACAGGGCGAGCCAATGTCGGCACTTCACCGAATGGCATTTTCCGACCATAGAAACGTTGATATAGGCCCTAGCGACCTCATCATAATCTCAGCAACGCCTATTCCCGGAAATGAAAAAACGGTATCGAGGGTAGTCAACGAACTTATGAAGCAAGGCGCCGAGGTAATATACGAAAGAATGTACGACGTTCACGTTTCGGGTCACGCCTGCGCCGAGGAAATAAAGCTCATTCAAACTCTTACAAAGCCGAAATATTATATGCCCCTTCACGGCGAGTACAAGCATCTGGTTAAGAATGCAAAAATCGCGCAGTCGATGGGAATGGATAAAAAGAATATTGTCATCGCTCAAATTGGCAACGTCGTTGAGGTTAGCGAGTCGGGAGTAAAGATTATCGGCTCGGTACCTTCGGGCAGAATGCTGGTTGACGGCTACGGAGTAGGTGACGTCGGCAATATCGTATTAAAGGACAGAAAGCATCTCGCCGAGGACGGACTTATCGTTGCGGTAATGACGATTGACAGTGTTTCGGGCGGCATTCTGGCAGGACCCGACATTGTCACACGCGGATTTGTCTATGTTCGCGAATCGGAGGAGCTTATCGACGAGGCGAGAAGGGTTATTTGCAACGCACTCGACTCCTATCAGGGACGCGATTGGCCTACGATTAAGCAAAAGGTGCGAGACGAGCTTTCACGCTATTTGTACGAAAAGACAAAGCGTTCACCCATGATTTTGCCAATCATAATGGAAATCTAGTTTATTTTATAAATTCACTCGTTCAACCTATTTAAAGAGAAAAAAGGGAGGCGAAAGGGATATGAAAAAGTTAAAACAAGCGTTTGTTATCACAGTAGCGGCTTTAACGGGGCTTATGCTGATAATGTCGCTTTATGTCGGTATGTATAGTCAAACGGTGGCAATCGTCGGGCTCATTTTGACCATTAGCTGTGCAGTTACCTTTTTCGTTATTTATATCAATCGCCAGAATCATTTAAAGCAGTTTATCGACCTGGTCGAGAGGCAGACGGGCGGAAGGTCAAAGCTTATGGAGCGGCTTCGTATGCCTGCCCTCGTGATAAAGGATGATGAAATAATTTGGTACAATTCCGCATTTCGCAACGAAATTTCGCAGGGCGGGGATATTTACGGTTGCGGAGCCGACGTTATCATCACGCCCGAGCAACTGAAATGTATTAAAAATGGTTTTGTCGATATTGCCCTTGACGAAAAATTCTATCGTGTTTACGGGTCAAAGGCATACGACGGTGGAATGATACTTTACTTTGTCGATATGACCGAGTACGAAAATTTGGTAAAGCGATATAACGATAACCTGCCCGTAGTAATGCTCATCACTATTGATAATTTAGAGGAGCTTCAGCGCGGAGCAAGGGATAGTGAAAAGGCAGAAATCGTTTCTGCGATAAGTAAAAAAATCGAGGACTATGCGTCAAAGCTTGACTGTATGTATTACAAGCTTTCGACCGATAGCTACCTTCTCGTTACCGACGAATATTTTCTTTCGTTAGCCATCGAGGACAGATTCGAAATTCTAAAAGAGGTTCGTTTAATCGACTTTGGCGAAAGGGGATATGCAACCCTTTCGATTGGCGTCGGTCACGGAAGCGAAAGCGTACTCGAATGTGAGGATATTGCCCGTCAGGCTCTTGATATGGCGCTCGGACGCGGCGGCGACCAGGCGGCCGTAAAGATGGATGACGATTACGAATTTTTTGGTGGCGCATCTTCAACCTCGTCAAAGAGAACGAGGGTACGTACACGAATTGTTGCCTCGGCGTTAAAGGAGCTTATTGCCGATAACGACCGAGTGTTTTTGGTCGGTCACCGGTTTGCCGATTTGGACAGCTTTGGATCCTGCTACGGAATGTATAGCGCGATTACCGCAATGGGTAAGGAGGCAAACGTCGTAGTCAATCGCGACACCGCCCTTTGCACCCAGCTCATCGATTATGTTGAAGAAAATGGGGACGAGGTTTGCGTAATTTCGCCCGAACAGGCGCTCTCGATGGTAACTAAAAAGACCTTGCTTATCATCTGCGATACGCATAGGAGAAGCTTTCTCGATTGCCCCGAATTGTACGATGCTTGTACCGCAACCGTCATCATCGACCATCATAGAAAGACGGTTGATTACATCGACAATGCGGTCATATTCTATCATGACCCGTATGCTTCGAGTGCCTGCGAGCTTGTCAGCGAGCTTGTGCAGTACATTCAGCCCCGCATAGGAAAGGTCGAAGCAGAGGCGCTCCTTTCGGGAATAATGCTCGATACACGCAATTTTGTCCTTCACGCAGGGTCACGAACCTTTGAGGCGGCGGCATTCTTACGTAATTGCGGTGCCTCAACCGTCACGGTAAAGAGCTTTTTCAAAAGTGGCTTTAATGTGTATAAGGAACGTGCGTCGATTATTGCCGATGCCCACGTTTACGGCGACTGTGCCATTTCGCGAACCGAGTCACGCGACAAGGATGTTCGTATAGCGGCATCCCAGGCAGCCGATGAAATGCTCGGAATAAATGGCGTTCACGCATCATTCGTTTTATTCCATTCGGGCGATATAATCAATGTTTCCGCCCGTTCATTAGGGGTAATAAACGTTCAGCTTATAATGGAAACGCTCGGTGGTGGCGGTCACTTGACAATGGCGGCTGCTCAGCTTGCCGATTGTGATATGGACGACGCGGTACGACAGCTTGCAGCGGCAATCGACAAATACCGCGAGGAACAAAAATAATTAGTTTCAAGGAGATAAATACTTATGAAGGTTATACTTACAGCAGACGTAAAGGGAAAGGGTAAAAAGGGCGAAATGGTCACCGTATCCGACGGCTATGCACGCAACTTTCTCTTTCCGCGTAATTTAGCAATAAATGCCGACGCTCAGGCAATGACCGAGCTTAAAAACCGCGAGGAATCAAAGGCATTTCACATTGCCGAGGATAAAAAGGCGGCACAGGCAATCTGCGACAAAATCAATAAGCAGACTGTCACCATAAAGGCAAAGGCAGGCGCATCGGGCAAACTTTACGGCGCAATTACTTCAAAGGAAATTGCCGATGAGATAAAGAAGCAGTTTGCCGTTGACGTTGATAAGAGAAAGATTTCGGTAAACGACATAAAGGCGGCAGGAGAATATTCTGCCGACGTAAAGCTTTATAACGGCATTGTGGCTCAGATTACCATAAGCGTAGTCGTAGCGTAAAAAATAGCACAACCCATCTTTGAGGACAAATAAATTATTTCAGAGGTTTAATTATGTCTGATAATCGTAATTTTGATTTATTGGGAGACAATATTATCCCATTCAGCGCAGAAGCGGAGCAATCTATACTCGGCTCGGTGCTTATTGCACCCGAAAGTATGGACAAGCTCAGCGGAAGTATTAAGACGGAGCATTTTTACATACATCAGCATCAGGAAATTTACAATGCTCTGTCGGATATGTACGCGCTCAATAGGGTTATCGACCCCGTAACAGTTTTAAACGAGTTAAAGGAACGCGGAGTATATGACGACGCAGGTGGAAAGGCGTATATCACCCAGCTTGTTCAGCTGGTACCCACCGCCGCCAATTTGGACGCCTATATCTCCATCGTAAAGGAAAAATATTATACCCGCTCGCTTATGCAAGCGGCACAAACAATTCTCGCCGACATCGAGGATAACGCGGGTACTTCCACCCAGCTTATCGAACGAGCAGAGGAGAATATTTACAATATCCGAAAGGGTAGAGAAACCTCGGGACTCGTTCACATTCGCGACGTACTCCGTAACGAAACCATTCACCGAATCGACTGCCTCAACAATGAGGAAACTCGCGGTGACTATATCGGAATTCCTTGCGGAATAAACGCGCTCGACGATATGCTCACGGGACTGAATAAGAGTGACCTTATCATTCTCGGTGCTCGACCCGGTATGGGTAAAACGTCATTTGCGCTTAATATTGCCCGTCACGTCGCATTGAAGGAAAAAAAGACGGTTTGCTTTTTCTCTCTCGAAATGACGCGTGACCAGTTAGCACAGCGACTTCTTTCGGCAGAGGCGTGTATTTCGAGCGAAAAGCTCCGCACAGGAAAGATTGAGGGCGGCGAATGGACCAATCTCGTTCAGGCAACCGAAATCCTGTCAAAGGCGGAGATTTACGTCGACCAGACCACCCGAATTACTGTAAACGAGATGAAGGCAAAGCTGCGTCGAATGGATAAGGTTGATTTGGTAATCATCGACTACCTCGGACTTATGGCATCAACCAAAAAGACGGATAACCAGGCGCAAATCATCGGCGACATTACCCAGAATTTAAAGAATATGGCAAAGGAACTTAACGTTCCCATTATCTGTGCCGCCCAGCTTAACCGTGGCGGTGAAGGTCCTGATAAAAAGAATCATCGTCCCGGACTTGCAAGTCTTAGAGATTCGGGTTCAATCGAACAGGATGCCGACATCGTACTTTTCCTCTATCGTGAGCATTATTACGATACCGAAAAGAATGACCCCGAGCAGTATGTTGACGAGCATAAGGCAACCTGCATCGTAGCAAAGAATCGTCATGGACGTACGGGTGACGTTCCGCTTTATTGGGACGGCGAGCATACCCGATTTACTTCGGTGGCAACCAATGTTGAATAAAATTGAAAAGGCGGCAGAGCGCTACAACCTTTTTCAAAAGGGTGACAGCATAACGGTAGCCCTTTCGGGCGGAGCCGATTCCACCGCGCTTTTACACGCACTCGTTCAGCTTGGCGAAAAATATTCGCTTAATGTAACCGCCGCCCATCTAAATCATAAATTGCGCGGTGACGAATCCGACCGCGACGAGCAATTTGTGCGAAAGATGTGCGACGATTTGGGTGTCGAGCTCGTTTGCGAATCTTCCGACATTCCGTCACTAGCAAAAAAGGGCGAAGGTATTGAGGAATGCGCCCGACGGGTGAGATATGACTTTTTGCAAAGAAATGCAAAGGGTAAGATTGCCACAGCCCATTCGGCAGATGATAATATCGAAACGGTGATTTTCAATCTCACGCGCGGCTCGGGAATAAAGGGTGGCTGCGGAATCCCTCCTGTCAGGGATAATATTATTCGTCCGCTAATTATGTGTACGCGTGCCGAAATTGAGGAATATTGCGAAAAAAATCGACTTTCCTTTGTCACCGACAGCAGCAATCTGACCGACGATTATACGCGAAATCGAATCCGTCATAATGTTATCCCCGTTTTAAAGGAGATAAATTCGGCGGCAGGGGATAGCTTTTACCGTTTTACGTCGGCAATGAATGACGTGAACAACCTGCTTGACGACCTCGCTTTCGATGCGTTAAGTTTGGCAAAATCGGACGAAGGATATGACGCCGACCGATTAGCCGATTTGCATATTTCGGTATTGACCAGAGCGGTTGGGATTATTCTTGACCAGTCGGGCTCGGTGCCCGACAGCGAGCATATCGGCTCGGTTGTAAAGCTTATCAAGAATAAAAAGGGCAAATGCCAATTAAACGGCGGACTTTTTGCCGAGATAAAGAATAACCGGCTTATTATTTTTGGCAAAGAAACAAAAAATATTATCGTCACACCATGTTATGACTTTGTTAACAAACGTGTGACATTTGGCGGAATTTCGCTCCAAAGTGAGCTGATTTCGGCCGATAAAGTTAATAATTTATTAGCAAAAAATCTGATAGATTATGATAAAATAGAGGGAGAGACGGTTCTTCGTTCGAGGGAATCGGGCGACAGCATACGGCTCAAAAAACGTCCTCAAAAAAGTGTCAAAAAACTCTTTTGCGAGCTAAAAATCGATGTAGAAAAGCGTGACTGCTTACCGATTTTAGCCGACGAAAAGGGTGTAATATGGATTTATGACGTCGGCCCTGACGAAAGGGTAGCCGTCGATGAAAAATCAAAAAATATTTTAAAAATTTCAGGGGTTATTGAAAAATGAAGGAAGATATTTTAAAGGTACTGCTTTCGGAAGAAGAAATTGCCGAAATAATTAAGGACTTAGGAGCAAAAATAAGCAAAGACTATAAGGGCAAAAATCTGCTTATGGTTAGCGTGTTAAAGGGTTCGGTTGTGTTTATGGCCGACCTTATGCGAGCCATTGATATTAACTGCCAAATCGACTTTATGTGCGTTTCGTCCTACGGCTCAGGCACAGAAAGCTCAGGCAGGGTAAAGATTATAAAGGACCTCGATATTGACCTCAATGGATTTGACCTTTTGCTTGTCGAGGATATTCTCGATTCGGGAGTCACCCTCAGCAATATCAAGGAAATTTTGCTCACCAGAAATCCAAAGAGTGTAAAAATATGCACCTTCCTCGACAAACCTGCTCGCAGAAAGGCGAATATTACCGCCGACTATGTCGGTGCTGACGTGCCCGACGAATTCGTTGTTGGCTACGGACTCGATCATGACGAAAAATACCGCAATTTGCCCTATCTCGGCGTGTTAAAGCCGTCGGTTTACGAAAAGTAATTGCGAGGATATAA
>JAFOCB010000012.1 GCA_017381515.1 Clostridia bacterium
CGGTGGTGATGGTTGGGCATACGACATCGGCTTCGGCGGTGTTGACCACGTTCTCGCATCGGGCGAAGACGTAAACATCATGGTATTCGATACCGAAGTTTACTCAAATACAGGCGGTCAGGCATCAAAGGCATCTCAGATCGGCCAGGTTGCACAGTTCGCTGCTGCAGGTAAGGCAATCGCTAAGAAGTCTCTCGCCGAAATCGCTATGTCATACGGCTACGTTTACGTTGCTCAGATCGCTATGGGCGCTGACATGAACCAGACACTCAAGGCAATCCAGGAAGCTGAAGCTTATCCGGGTCCGTCACTCATCATCGGTTACGCTCCTTGCGAAATGCACTCAATTAAGGGCGGTATGGTTAACTGCCAGGCCGAAATGAAGAAGGCAGTTGATTGCGGATACTGGAACATGTTCCGTTACAACCCGGCTCTCAAGGCACAGGGCAAGAATCCGTTCGCTCTCGATTCAAAGCCGGCAACCGGCGATTACAAGGAATTCATCATGAACGAGGCACGCTACTCATCACTCATGAGAGCTAACCCCGACCGTGCTAACGCCCTCTTTGAGGACGCTGCTGAAAATGCTAAGGCACGTTATGATCACCTCCTCCGTCTCAAAGCTCTCTACGAAGTTGAGGAATAATTCCTAATTAGTCCTAAAATACAGAAAAGCGTCGACATGTCATCATGTTGACGCTTTTTTTGTGCAATAATTTTGGCTATTTTGCCTATGTGAAAAATGTCGAATTTATGATATACTGATTATGTGAGGATTTGGCAAAAGTGCGATTTTTTTATAAAAGAGCACTGAGAGAAAAAGAGGGTAAATATGTTTAAAATAAGCGACTACGTTTGCTACGGTGCTACCGGCGTTTGCCAAATCACCGAAACAAAAAAAGAACGAATAAGCGGCGTTACAAAGGAATACTATGTTCTCAAGCCCGTTTTTAACGAAAATTCGGCGGTGTACGTGCCGATGGACAGCCCCATACTTGTCGAAAAGATGAAGCCCGTCCTTTCCGCCACCGAAATAAAGAAGCTCATCACAAATGCAAAAAAGCGAAATGACGAATGGATTGTTAACGATTTTCAGCGCTCGGAACAATTCAAGGGAATCCTCAAAAGTGGCGATCGAGCCAATATTATCGAGATTATTCGAATGATTTACAGACGGCAAAAGGAGCTCGCATCACGCGGAAAGCACCTTCACGTCTCCGACGAAAGAACCCGTCGCGACGCGCAAATCCCCATTTGCAGCGAAATCGCCTTTGTTAAGAAAATTTCACCCGACGAGGCACTGGAACTCATTTTAGCCGAATGATAATAATGTAAAAAAAGACCGTATCAATGCGATACGGTCATTTTTTTACCCCTTGACAAAAAGAAAATGCGGTGGTATATTACAACTGTACTACTCGTAATAGTACACCCGTTGCAACGAAATATTATTACGAAAGGATAACAGTATGTTCAATATAGATCACATGTCACGACGCCCCGTATATGAACAGCTCATCGACCAGGTCGAAACATTTATTTTAAAGGGAATTCTTTTCCCCGGTGACCAGATGCCGTCGGTGAGAAGTCTTTCAATCGAGCTGTCTATCAATCCAAACACGGTGCAAAAATCATATTCGGAGCTTGACCTACGCGGAATTATCCACTCGGTGCCGGGCAAGGGTTGCTTTGTCTCCGACGATGCTCTCATCGCTATCGAGGCAAAAAAACGCGCTTGGCTAGGCGAATTCAGAGCCAAAATAGAGGAGCTCAAACTCGCCGGAATATCAAAAGAGGAGCTCGACCTTATTATCGACCAAATTTATGAAGCAAGAGGTGCTGAAAAATGATTGGCGCAAATAACGTAACAAAAAAATTCGACAACTTTACCGCACTCGACGGTATTTCATGCAAAATCGAGTCGGGCTGTATATATGGACTTGTCGGCTCCAATGGTGCCGGTAAATCAACCTTTTTGCGAGTGTTAGCGGGAGTTTACCGTGCCGACCAAGGTGACGTTACCATCGACGGAGAACCGATTTATGAAAACCCGAGCGTAAAGAAAAAAATCATGTTGGTCCCCGACGACCTGTATTTTCTACCGGGTGCATCAATGCTACGAATGAAAAAGCTATATAAATCGGTCTATCCCGACTTTGACGACAAGCGTTTCAGTGAGCTTTCCGAATGCTTTGGACTAGACGTGAAAAAGAATCTCAACACCTTTTCAAAGGGTATGCGACGTCAGGCGGCGACAGTTCTCGCCCTTTCCGCCCGTCCCGAATACATCTTTTTTGACGAAACCTTTGACGGACTTGATCCAATAATGCGAAACGTGGTAAAACGACTCATTTGCGAGGACATTCTCGACCGAAAGGCAACCGCGATAATCACGTCACATTCGCTTCGCGAACTGGAAGACACCTGCGACCAGCTCTCGCTTCTGCACAAGGGCGGATTGGTGTTTGAGAGCGATATTCAGAATCTCAAAACCAGCTTGTTCAAGGTGCAAATCGCCTTTGACAAGGAATATGATAAATCAAAATTTACGGGCATGGACATCCTCAAATTCACAAAACGCGGCTCGGTTTCGAACATAATCGTACGCGGAGACCGTGACCTCACCGTAGCTGCACTTTCGTCCATGAAGCCGACGCTACTCGACGTACTTCCCCTTTCGCTCGAAGAGGTTTTTACCTACGAAATGGAGGCACTCGGCTACAAATTCTCGGATATTTTGGAGGGATAAATGATGAAAAATCGAATTTTCAGCCGCAAGCTGTTTTTTGAATTTATGCGTCAGCTACGGCTGCCTGGATATATCTTTTCTGCCATTTTATGCGTTGAAGCGGTGCTGGTTTTCATCAGCTCACTGTTAAACTCGTATAGCTACGATGCATTTGGAAAAAAGGTGTACCAGCTTCAGTCATTTGACTTTTTAGAAATTCACCCGCTATCACTTTTAGCTATATTTGTATTTGCGCCTATACTCGTTTTCTGTGCGCTAAACTGGGTCAATAAGCGAAATTCAAGCGACTTTTATCACGCCCTATGCGAAAAACGCGAATGTGTATTTTTGAGCGCATTTGCCGCCGCAATCAGTTGGCTGATGATTGCACTTATTTCAAGTTCAGCAATCGCCGTTATTTCCCA
>JAFOCB010000006.1 GCA_017381515.1 Clostridia bacterium
CGATTTTGCGATGGTTGCCTTTGACCTTAAAAACACACTCACCGACAACGGCACGGTTTCGCGCGGAATTTGTGAGCTTGACGGCGATATGCTCAAAAGCGTAACCGAAATCACAAAAATCAAGGATATGAAATACACCGACGACGGCGAAAACTGGACCAAGCTTCCCGAGGATACCCTCGCATCAATGAATTTCTGGGGCTTTACGACCGAGCTTTTCCCCGCGTTAAAGGCGGATTTCGATAACTTCCTTAATACAGCAGACCTTCAAAAGGACGAATTTTATCTCCCCTTTGCCGCTGACAAGATGCTGAAAGAAGGCACCGCAACCGTAAAGGTGCTTCAAAGCCACGACAAATGGTACGGCATGACCTATCGCGAGGACTCCGACTCGGTAAAGGCCGCTCTGGCGAAGAAAATCGAGGACGGCGAATACAACGGAATTTAATCGAGGATAAATCACTTTTTTTACAAAAGGCAGGTGACGAAAAATGGCTGATGAGCGACTGAGCCGATTGCTTGCGAAGGCGAGACGATTGCCGCTGACACCCGGCGTGTATATTATGAAAAATGCGTCAGGCAAAATCATCTATATCGGCAAGGCGAAAAAACTGCAAAACCGCGTCAGTCAGTATTTCGGCACCCAAAATCGTCACGCCGAAAAGGTGCGTCAAATGGTCGAAAACGTCGAGGATTTCGACTACATTCTCTGCGACAACGAGTTTGAAGCGCTTGTACTCGAATGCTCGCTGATAAAGCAGAATATGCCAAAGTATAACATTCTTTTAAAGGATGCAAAGGGCTTTCACTATATCCGCGTGACACCGCCACCCTACATCACAATCAAGGCGGCAAAAATGATAAAAAATGATGGCGCAGAATATCTCGGGCCGTATTATTCCTCCTACGTGGTAAAAAGGTCGGTTGACGCCGCGCTAAAAACCTTTAAACTGCCGCAATGTAACAAAACGGCATCGGATTTTGCGAAAAAAAGGGGCGGTCGTCCCTGCCTCAACTATCACATTGGTCAATGCTCGGCTCCCTGCTGTAACAAGATTAGCAGAGCCGATTATGACGAGGCAGCGGCTGCTGCGGTCGATTTTCTGAAAAAAGGCAGCACCGATACGGTGAAAATGCTCACAAATCAAATGAATGAAGCCGCCGAGCGACTCGAATTCGAGAGGGCAGCACGACTTCGCGACCAAATAAACGCACTAAAAGGAATGGGCGAAAAGCAAAAGGTGGTCGAATCGACTGTCGCCGAGCAGGACATTATCGCACTCGCCAATTTTGATGAAAAATGTTGCGTGGAGCTATTCCGTTTTCGCGGAGGATTGCTCACCGACAGAGAAAACTTTTTCTTTGACGGGTACAATGACGATAACCAAATGCGGTATGAATTTATACTCGGATTTTATTCGGGTGGTGCAGAAATTCCTCGACGGCTCACCCTTGACGGTGAGGTAGCCGACCGCGAGCTTATCGAACGCTTTTTAACCGAAAAGCTCGGCAAAAAGGTGTCCATCACCGTACCGAAAAAAGGCGAACAACTGCACCTCGTCAATATGTGCAAGGAAAATGCCGAGGAGCATCTCGCCGACAAGCTCGGTAAACGCACCCACAGTACAGCCGCACTCGACGAGCTGAAAAAACTGCTCGGAATGAAAAAAATCCCGCGAATTATTGAATCCTACGACATTTCGCATACCGCAGGTGACGATATTGTTGCCGGAATGGTGGTATTCAAGGACGGTGTCCCTTTCAAAAGCGGATACAGAAAATTCGCGATTAAAACACTTTTAAACCAGGACGACTGCGCCGCTATGGCGGAGGTAATCGAGCGCCGAATACTTGAATACAAAAAGGGCGAAGACAGCTATTTTAAGACGCTGCCCGACCTTATTTTACTCGACGGCGGACGAGGTCAGGTGGAAGCAGTTGCCCCTATTTTAGCAAAATATGAATTCGACGTAGCGCTGTTTGGTCTGGTCAAGGATGACAAGCACCGAACCCGTGCCATCGTTTCATCAAGCGGCGAAATCGCACTCAAATCAACCAAAGCCGCATACACACTCGCCGCGACCATTCAGGAGGAGGTTCACCGCTTTGCAATCGGCTATCATCGCAAAAAACGCTCGGCAAAGGTCGGCTCCTCACTGACAAAAATCGACGGAATCGGCGAAACAAGGGCAAAGCAACTGCTCCGTCACTTTGGCACGATTGAGAATATCAGTCACGCCGAAATCGACGACCTTCTACGAGTAAAGGGAATGAATCTCGCTGCCGCAAGGTCGATTTACGACCATTTCAGAAAAAACAGTTGACAAAAATTATCCAATGGGGTATCATAAGTTTATTAAATTACAATTTCAAAAAAGGATTGATTATATATGAAAAAGTATTTTGCACCAGAAATGAATCTCGTTGAATACGAAGTTGACGAAATCATGACCGCTAGCGTAATAGTCGATGACGATAATTTGGCTTCGGCTCCCGGAATCGAAGATTCTGTTGATCAGCTTTAATTTTAACAAACTAAAAAAAGCTACCGATTTTTTCAAATCGGTAGCTTTTTATTATCCCAATCGCTTAAAAAAAGTGTGAAAACCGAAACAATCAGATTTCACTCTCATTTTTTTATTTAAACGAAACGGGTATTTCATCACGGTCAGCAGCCAGATATTCCTCGTACCTTTCGACAAGCCACGCATAAGTCAGTTCCCTACCCTCTTCGGTAAGTGGAAACTTCGCCTTTTTATGCTCGTCGGGACTGTTTTTTGTAATAACGTCGTAGCTTTCGGCGATAATAAGAGGGTTATCCTCCTCACTTTTATCAACCACCAGCTTGTAACAAAATGCATTAAAGGAAATGCAGACGGCATCAACCGCGCCCGTGTATGTATTTCCGTGCTTTGAAAATTTATCTCCGCTGAGCCATCCCATTAGCGGGACGAATATTTTTTCTCTTTTATCATTTTTCTTTTTCATTATAACCACCCTTGCAAATTTTATTTTAAATCATTTTTCCTCTATTTTCAATAACTTATTGCAGAAAAGATTTGGGTATGATAAAATAAATTATTATAAATTTTCAGGGAGATGTTTCAAAAATGGGTTGCAGTCACAACTGTTCAAGTTGCAGCGAAAATTGCTCCGACAGAAAGCAGGAAAGTCTGCTTGTCGAGCAGAATAGTATGTCAAACGTAAAAAACGTTATAGCCATCGTCAGCGGTAAGGGCGGCGTTGGAAAATCGCTCGTTACCTCTATGCTTGCCGTTACAATGCAAAGAAAGGGGCTCACAGCAGCCATTCTCGACGGCGACATTACAGGCCCGTCCATTCCGAAGGAATTCGGCATTTACGAAAAGGCAAGAGGCACCGAGGACGGACTTTTCCCCTCGATGACAAAGTCGGGAATACGTATAATGTCCACCAACCTCCTCCTCGAAAACGAAACCGACCCGGTTATCTGGCGCGGTCCTGTTATCGCAGGAATGGTTAAGCAGTTCTGGTCGGACGTTATCTGGGGTGACGTTGACTTTATGTTCGTCGATATGCCTCCCGGAACGGGTGACGTTCCCCTCACGGTGTTCCAGTCACTTCCGATAAAGGGAATCGTTGTTGTCACCTCTCCGCAGGAGCTTGTCAGCATGATCGTCGAAAAGGCGGTCAACATGGCAAAAATGATGAATATTCCCGTACTCGGTATCGTCGAAAATATGTCCTATTTTGAATGTCCCGATTGCAATAAGCGTCACTCAATCTATGGCGAAAGTCACATCGACGAAATTGCCGAAAAGCATGGAATCCCCCACGTTGCAAAGCTCCCGATTTGCGAGGATATTGCGCGCTGGTGTGACAAGGGACTGATTGAACTTTATGAGGGCGATTGGCTCGATGAACTGTCCGACGGCATTGAGGAGGCGGTCAAATAATGACCCACGCTGACAAGGCCGAGTCGCTTTTTAAAGAGGGGTACAACTGCTCCCAGGCGGTGATTGTCGCCTTCTGCGACGTGACAAAAATGGATGAAAAAACTGCGCTTGCCCTTTCGTCGTCGTTTGGCGGAGGAATGGGACGGCTTCGTGAGGTTTGCGGAGCCGTTAGCGGTATGTTTATGGTGGCGGGACTGCTATACGGATACACAAGTCCCACCGACAACGAGCAAAAAAAAGCGCACTATGCCCTTATTCAAGCTATGGCGCAGAAATTCAAGGATAAAACGGGGTCGATTATATGCCGCGAATTGCTTAGCGGTCCCGATAATTCCCCCAATCCAACCCCTCGCACAGCCGAATTTTATAAAAAGCGTCCCTGCTCCGAGCTGGTGCGAATTTGCGCCGACATCGTCGA
>JAFOCB010000076.1 GCA_017381515.1 Clostridia bacterium
CAACGAATACAAGCGTCCGCACAGACTTTGCCAGAACTGTGGCTATTATAATGGCAGACAGGTAGTTGTAAAAGAGGCATAAGTAATAGTATGTTTGATAAATGCTCTCACTTATATTTGTGAGGGCATTTATTACTTTATGATAGGAGGTAGGATTATTGTCAGTTAAAGTTGTATCGGTTGAAAAGGATTCAGTTTGCCAAAAGATTGGGATAAAATCAAATGATATTCTCGTTTCAATAAACGGTAATGAGATTGTCGATGTTTTTGACTATCAGTTTTATGCAGCAGAGGGTAAGCTGCAAATAATTATTGATAGAAATGGCGAAATCCTGACCTTCAATGTAAAAAAAGAACCGTTTGACGATTTAGGCTTAGAGTTTTCATCCTACCTTATGGACGAGCAAAGAAGATGCAGAAATAATTGCATTTTTTGCTTTATTGACCAGCTTCCAAAGGGGCTTCGTGAAAGTCTATATTTCAAGGATGACGATTCGCGACTTTCATTTTTGTTCGGTAATTATATCACTTTGACGAATATTACTGAGCATGAAATTGACCGAATTATTAAAATGCACATCAGCCCGATAAATATTTCTGTCCACACGACAAACCCCGAGCTTAGATGCAAAATGATGAATAATCGCTTTGCAGGAGATGCTTTAAAGGTATTGTATCGTTTGGCGGAAGGTGGAACAAAACTTAATTGTCAGCTTGTTTTGTGTCCGGAAATCAACGACGGCGACGAGCTGAAAAGAACGCTTGACGATTTGATTTCGCTTTATCCGGCGGTTCAGAGTATCGCGGCAGTTCCTCTCGGCGTCACAAAATATCGTGACGGCCTCGCAAATTTAACTCCGTATGATGAAAAAAACGCACGCGAAACCATTGAAATTATAGAAAAATACGCCGATAATTGCTACGAAAAATTCGGCACACGAATTGTATTTGCTGCCGATGAATTTTATCTTAAAGCGAAATTGCCGCTTCCTGATGAGAGCTATTACGAGGATTTTGCACAGCTTGATAATGGCGTGGGGATCTGCTCCTTGTTGAAAAGTGAATTCGTTGATGCTTGCGAATGTGAAGAAGCTGAACGCGATTCTTTTGCTAAATCAACCATTGCTACGGGCTCGGCAGCGTATCCGCTAATTTGCGAACTTGTTGACATTGCAAAGAAAAAATGGCATAATTTAGAATGTAACGTGTATGAGATTAAAAATGAATTTTTCGGCGAGTCG
Organism: Clostridia bacterium; assembly: GCA_017381515.1. Classification (GTDB taxonomy): domain Bacteria; phylum Bacillota; class Clostridia; order Oscillospirales; family Acutalibacteraceae; genus UMGS1976. The sequence continues at coordinate 1,242 of JAFOCB010000076.1, forward strand.
ATTACTGTCGCAGGACTCGTTACCGGAAAGGATTTATTTTCACAGTTAAAGGATAAAAAATTGGGCGAATATCTGCTTTTGCCGTCATGTATGTTCAGAGCGCAAGGGGATATTATGCTCGATGATACGAGTGTTGAGGATATTGAGTCCGCACTCGGTGTCACTGTTAAGATTATTCAAAACGACGGATATGAGCTTTTATCCGCGATTTTAGATGGAGAGAATTAAATGGCAAAACCTGTTGTTGCTATTGTAGGGCGTCCGAATGTCGGAAAATCTACACTTTTTAATAAGCTGATTGGTCAGCGCCTTTCTATCGTAAATGACGAGCCGGGAGTTACCCGTGACCGCATTTACGGTTACTGTGAATGGCGTGGTAAATCAATTATGCTGGTCGATACAGGCGGTATCGAAACAAAAACAGATGATATTATATTATCTCATATCCGCGACCAAGCTAATCTCGCTATCGAATCGGCGCAGGTTATTGTTTTTGTTACCGATTTAAAGAGTGGCGTTGTCGCTACCGATAGAGAGGTCGCATCAATTTTACAAAAAAGCGGTAAACCTGTTGTTTTATGTGTAAATAAATGTGACGGAGTAGGTGAGGTTTCACCCGAGTTTTACGAATTTTACAATCTCGGACTCGGCGACCCTATTGGCGTTTCATCAGTTCATGGTCACGGAACGGGCGACCTTCTGGATGCCGTTTACGATAGTTTACCCGATTTCGACAATGAAGAGGAATCGGATAGAATCAACGTTGCTATTATTGGTAAGCCGAACGTAGGTAAATCTTCTCTTACGAATGCGGTTTCGGGTGAGGTTCGTTCAATTGTATCGAATATTGCGGGAACAACTCGTGATGCGATTGATACCGCAGTTGATAACAAATATGGAAAGTTCAATTTCATTGATACTGCCGGTCTTAGACGAAAGAGCAAGGTAATTGACGACATCGAGCGTTTCAGCGTTTTACGCGCTCAAATGGCGGTTGACAGAGCTGACGTTTGTGTAATTATGATTGATGCGGTAGAAGGATTTACCGAGCAGGATTCAAAGGTTGCCGGTCTAGCCCTCGAAGCAGGAAAGGGCTGTATTATCGCCGTCAATAAATGGGACGCTATCGAAAAAAATGGTCAAACAATGGATTCGTATCGTAAGAAGCTGATGACTGATTTTTCATTTATGTCCTACGCTCCGATTATCTTTATTTCGGCAAAAACCGGTCAGCGCATTGATCGACTTTTTGAGCTTATAAAGTATGTTAACGAGCAGAATAGCATGAGAATTTCGACGGGCAAACTTAACGATTTGCTTGCCGATGCGACGGCTCGTGTTCAGCCGCCGACCGATAAGGGAAAGCGACTCAGAATTTACTACATTACTCAGGCATCGACAAGACCACCGACGTTCGTATGCTTTTGTAATCGTGAGGACCTGTTCCATTACTCATATCAGCGTTATATCGAGAATCAAATTCGCTCGGTATTCGGCTTAGAGGGAACGCCAGTCCGTTTTGTCATTAGAGAACGTGGAGATGGAAAATAATGAACTGGCTATTAGCACTATTTTTATCAATCGTAATTAGCTATCTTCTCGGTAGTATTAACTTTGCCGTTATTGTGTCAAAAATTTTTACCCGCGAAGACGTACGTAATATGGGAAGCGGAAACGCAGGTATGACCAACGTTATCCGCTCGGTTGGACTTTTACCCGGTATAATCACCTTTTTAGGCGATTTTTTAAAGGGTATTGCGGCTCCTGTTATTGGAAAATATCTTTTGTTTCCAATAGTTTTCGAGAGTGCACCCGAAGGTATTGCAACCTATCTTTCTCCCACCTATGGACTTTATATTTGTGGATTTTTCTGCATAATCGGTCACGCATATCCGATATTCTTCGGATTCCGCGGAGGAAAGGGTGTTTCGACCTCGATTGCCGTACTTTACTGTATCAACTGGGTTGTTGCGACCTTTGTTCTTTTGACCTTTCTTACAATATTCTTGATTACAAAAATTATTTCAATCGGCTCAATTGTCGGTGCATTTGAATTTTCAGTATTCAATCTTTTAATCAACATGAAGACTGATTTACCGATGGGTGAATTTGTTTATATAATCATTCTGTCGGTTGCAACCTCGCTGGTGGTCATTTTAAAGCACAAGCAGAATATTATTCGACTTCATCGCGGAGAAGAAAAGCAGCTTAGCTCACGTAAACAGGGGTGAAATCTATGTCTAAAATAACCGTTTTAGGTTCAGGTGGTTGGGGAATAGCCCTTTCACTTTTGCTTTTGAATAATGATAATGACGTTACTGTTTGGTCGGCTTTTGAGGACGAAATTGAAACTCTTAAAGCTAACCGCGAAACACGACTTTTACCTGGTGTGAAAATTGACGACCGAATCAATCTGACAAATTCACTTGATAGTGTTGCGGAGTCGGACGTAGTTGTTTTTGCCGTGCCGTCGTTTGCCATCAGACAAACTGCTCAAAGAATTAAGAATTTAGTTAATAAAGATACCGTCATTGTCAACGTATCAAAGGGTGTTGAGGATGGCACCTTACTCACGTTGGCTGACGTAATTAAATCAGAAATTCCTGACAATAGAATTGTCGTTTTATCAGGTCCTTCTCACGCTGAGGAGGTTGCTCGAGGAATGGCTACTTCACTTGTTGCGGCTGCGGATGATAAGGATGCCGCAATGCTTATTCAGGATTTGTTTATGAATTCATTTTTTCGCGTTTACATCAACGATGACATTACCGGCGTTGAACTTGGTGGCGCGTTAAAGAATATTATTGCACTTGCAACAGGCATTTGTGACGGTCTTGGTTTGGGAGATAACGTCAGAGCCGCTCTGATGACCCGTGGACTTACCGAAATGGCTCGACTTGGTGTCGCGATGGGCGCACATTATCGCACATTTGCCGGACTTACCGGACTTGGCGACCTAATCGTTACCTGCACGTCAAAGCATTCACGTAATAGACGCTTTGGTGCGCTTGTTGGTAGCGGTGTCGATCCCGAAACGGCTTTGAAAGAGGTCGGGATGACGGTTGAGGGCTATCACGCAACCAAAACTGCCGTTTTGCTTGCCAAGAAATTTGGAGTTGAAATGCCAATTACCGAGGAGTGCTATTCAATTCTGTACGAAGGTGCATCGGTACAAACCTCACTCGAAAGATTGATGAAACGTCCCAAATGCGATGAATCAGAGGATATGTGGTTATAAAATTTTAAAAGGTTCGCAGTTAATTTCACTGCGAACCTTTTTTATATAAATAGTTTTGCAACACAGTTGAATATGAAACAAAATAGAATTCCGATTATCGTGGGTAAGATTGCTGCTACAAATGTCCATTTAATACTACCGGTTTCCTTTTTGATGGTAAGCAGGGTAGTGGAGCAAGGCCAGTGAAACAGTGAAAAAATAATTGTGCATATTACTGTTATCCAGTTCCATCCGTTTGCTGAAAATAAGTTGTTTAGTTCGTTTATACTTTCGAAATCGGTTAGCGATCCTTGCGACAAATATGCCATAATTATAATCGGAATTACAATTTCATTAGCAGGGAATCCGAGTATAAAAGCAATTAAAATTACTCCATCGAGTCCAATCAGTTTGGCAAACGGGTCAAAAAAATCTGTGCAGTATTTCAATATACTTGTGTCATAGATTGTAATATTTGCCATTAACCAGATGATTAGTCCTGCGGGTGCCGCAACCGAAACCGCTCTGCCGAGAACGAATAACGCGCGGTCGAATATTGAGCGGGTAATTACCTTTGATATTTGCGGCTTTCTGTAGGGTGGTAGTTCGAGTGTGTATGATGATGGAACGCCTTTTAACAAAGTAGATGAGAGTAATTTGGTGGCTGAAAATGTGATAAGAATCCCGATAATAATAACAGCTGTTAAGATTACTGCTGATAAAATTGATGAATAGACACCGTTTGTAATTCCGATGATTAGAATGGAAATTAGCGTTATAATTGTTGGAAATCGGCCATTACAAGGGACGAAATTATTTGTCAGTATGGCAAGCAACCTTTCGCG
>JAFOCB010000077.1 GCA_017381515.1 Clostridia bacterium
AACGTTTTTCGTCAAAAACCAGATGCTTGATGGCAAGCAGTGAATCCAACGTGTTGGGTATACCCGAATCGCAATGAATTGAGAAGGTATATCTTGCACCGCCCTGAAACCAACCTATCCCTTTGTCGATACAATCGTCGATAAAAAGCGTGCGGATGGGAGCAAAGCATTTTCGTGCACGTTCGTTCCAGTAATCATTGATTGTTTCCATCTGATTATCCTGTTCTTTTCGAAGAACTGCAATAAAGTTATTATAAAACTCCTCAAAAGACGGAGAATCGGGAAGACTTGCATACATATAATCTTCAAATATTTTCAGAACATTGATTTCGTTGTCTGTTCCTCCGGAATATGTACAACCCGCAAACGATGTTTCGGTGCATCCGCCGCCCGCAAATTCCAATGCATCTTCTTGTGTAAGATGCGGTATTCTGCCGCACAGACGCTGACGGATAGCCTTTTCGTTATAAAAAGCAGGCTGACCGCCGCCCTGAAGAATCCTCTTTGCCGAAAGCTCCCATAAAGACTCGGGCATTTCGTCCGTTACCCTGAGCTCGATTAAAGGACGAGCAAGACCGACAGATGCTTCCAGCACCTGATATGTCACGTCGCTGTAGTCGGGACCGAGAGTGACACTCCAGCGGTCGTTTATCTGTATGTTTTCCATCATACAGCGAAGCCACGGGCGAAGATCCTCACCCTTGTGATATGGTTCGAGAATCGAATCAAGTCTGCCGACATTATCCCATTCGTCCAGAGAAAGGCAGAAATTAAGAGCAACTATCGCTTCGTATGCCGTTCTTGCAGGAGAAAAAGGAACTTGCTTTAATGCCTGCAAAAGTTCTGTCGGAGCACCCATTTTCGGAAGTGCTTCCAAAACACGCTTATGATAGGTACGTAATCCGTCAACAAGGTCAAGCAACGCCGTTCTGAAATCACTGTCTTCCTTGTCAAGCAGGCGCATTTCATATTGATTGATACCTTCGCGCAGAATTCTTTTGTAATTAAGCATACTGTGATTCCATTCACCTGCATAAGAATAGCTTTTGGTGAATTGAGTCATAATTTCTGCGGCACGGGGACTTTTTTCTCTGAGCTTGTCCCATTTTATATCAATCTGTGTTGCGTATGACGGAATAACATAAACCTCACAGCCTGTTTTTGTGTCTGTATAAATTCCCGTTGTCAGACCGCTCGGAAAAAGCGGTGAACCTGCTTTATATACAATGGGGCAGGTTTCATAGTAGCGGCGGTATGCACGGCAATATATTTCCGGGAGTGACCCGTTGTCGGATAATTCCAGCAAGCCCGATGCAAAGGGCTCGCCGATATCCGAGAGAAATTCTGCATTTGTATTCATAAATCAACATCCTTCTTTCGAACCAATTAATACGGTCTGCTATGAATTATATATTCTGAAGATATTACAACTCTATGTTGCGGACAAACAACGATATAAATCGGTTTGATGCTTTGCGGGAGTGTTTCGTTAAATTGGAATTTGTCAGTATTACAACTGCTTAATCTCATTGGCAATCACAGCCACATCCTTTGCGTTTGTATCAATTATAATGGTATCCAATGTTTGATACATCGGTATTCTTGCTATGCTTCTCTCAATTACATCTTCAG
>JAFOCB010000078.1 GCA_017381515.1 Clostridia bacterium
GAGGGTAATACTGCGGTGGGAAACGATACAAACGGCGGTCAGGTTATGCGCCGCACAAGGAGTGGCAAGGCGATTCTTTGTGCCGCCCGACCGAAATATGACAAAAACGAAAAGGAGAGCTGCGAAGTGAAGCTTGAAACATTAAAGAAGGGCTGCGAGGGTGCGTCGGTGAAGGCGCTTCAAACCCTGCTCATCGGCTACGGCTACGATTGCGGCAAGCACGGTGCTGACGGTGACTTTGGCGCCGATACTGACAAGGCGATACGTGATTATCAGGAAAAGGAAAAGCTGACGGTCGATGGCGTTGTCGGTAAAAACACTTGGACAAAGCTTTTAGGGGGAATGTAGTATGAATATTAAAACTCGACTCAAATCGTGGGCGGTTTGGCTTTCGGTACTCGGTGCGGTGGGGGTTATTCTGAATGCGCTGGGACTATTCGAAGCGTGGGGAATCACCTCTGACGCGTGGCAGACTATTATCACCGCCGTCGGCTCAATTCTCGTCGGTTTCGGTATTCTCAATAACCCAACCGATAAGCAAAATTTCTAATAAAACACAAAAAAAGTGACCGCTACTGCGATGGGGCAATAGCGGTCACAATATTTTTGCGTTGTTTTTAATTTTTACCGATTATTCGGCGGTGGAGGAAGCTCCTTCGCCATCGAATGTTTTGTCGGTCGGCTTTTCGTTGTCGGTTTCAGATATGGTATCGTCGGGGACAATGGCTCCCGGTCCCGTCTCTTCATCATCGACAAAAAAGCCGATTTCGGTGATTTTTTCACCGCTAACGTTTACGCCTACACGGTCTCCTACCGCGAGGAAGGGCAGAATATCCGAAACGCCGATTTGCGCGGTATAGATGCGGTTGTCGTCGAGGATAATGTAGTAAACTGTGTTTCCATCGACAACCGCCGACGAAATGTCCTTAATGGTTGCGGTGAATTGATTTGCGTCGGTGTTAGTGTCGGTGATTGATTCACCCTCTGCCGACAACTTGGCTAAATAGTTCTTTCTCGCCTCTTTTACCGTGCTGCCGGTACCGACTACTTGATACTGCTGAACATCGACAAATGCGTACATTTTGACCAGTCCTGCGTCACCTTTTAGCGACATGAAATAGGTCGGTCGGTTACCGATATTGAGCAGAATGGGGAAGGTCGAATAGTAGCCGAGATGCTGCACCTGCTCCTCTGCTGATGACATTGCCGAATATTCCTCGGCACCCGGCACGGCATAGTAGCGTGTTTCCTTTGTGCGCAGGTTGACAAGCACAAATCCGACGTTGGACTCGTCGCTGACAACCGAGGTCATTCCGGTATAAAGCCAAACGTCATCGTCGATTGCGAGATAGTTGTAGCCGTCGGTCGGCTGTAAAACGCCCTTTTGACCGAATATCGAATTCCAGAAACCCGAACGATATTTTCCGTTATAGGTGAGCTGGTCGATGACCAGTGAGGCATCGTACACCTGGTCAACCCAGGTAGGTACCTTGTCAATGTCATAGTATTCGCATTCACCCGTCACCGCGTTGAGCAGTACGGCGCCGCCAATATCCTTTCCGCTCCAGAAACCGATTTTGTAATCGATTACCGATGCTACCCAGTAGGGAGTGCCGTTGTCGTCGATTTCAAAGGTGATGTTGTCGAATATTGCCGTCGGGTACTTAAAGCGGAGATAACGGTCGAGATTGCGTATAAAGTATTCGCTGCGTGAGTATTTTATTCCCTTTTCGAGACGGACGAGTGTGGCTTCCTGGGTGGTCATATCGACCATAATGTAGCCGGGGATACCCTCCGACTGATTGTTAAACCACTTTATCGGGTCGCCGTAAAGCATTGGGGTAACTCGTGTTGGGCGATTTTTGTAATTGATTTGGGTGTAGTCGTCGGCTATTTCAAACTGCGAAACGAGGTCGCTCATTTCACCGAGCTTTCTCTTTCCGAGGGCTTCGGCGGTGTCGTAGTCAACGACGGGGATTTGCGTCATATTGATTTCGGCAACGTCGGCTGAAAAATCGCTGTCGGTGATGGTGATGAGGTCGCGGTAGCTCGCGGAATTAAAAAACTGCGACCCGATGATGTTAAAGACAAGCGTCATCACGATAGAAAGACCGATGCCGATGACGATGGCGATAATCGGCTTTGACAGGGATTTGAATTCGCGCAGGCCGTCCTTTATGCCGGTGGTGTGTCCGTTGTCCTTTAACCCTTTCAAAAAATTCAGTATTATGTGACCGAAATTGACCACCAGAACGATTACGGCGCATAGGATAATGTAGCTCCAAAAGTCACCGCTTTTGAAATTGATTGCCGGTAGTGAAAACCAGAAAACGATGAACATGAGCACCAAGCTGATAACGGCTTTGATCGCTATCGAAATTGCTTTTTTCATAAAAAATATACTCCTCTTTGATAAATTAAAGTTTTCTGAAAACGTATTTTACCAGACCGACTACGCGGACTCGCGTGACGTCGGCGCCTGAAAAAACACGGGGTGGATAATATGGATTTTCGCTGATTAGCTCGATTCGGTCGGAGGCGTAGCATATCTTTTTTACCACTCCGTCCTCGTCGTCGATTACAACGACGGCAAATGAGCCGCTATCGACCGAGGACTGCAACTGAACCAGCAGTCGGTCACCTTCCTCAATTTTTGGTGACATGGAGTCGCCCTTTACGTTGAGAAAAATATATTTTTCGCCAGGGGTGAGAATGTCGGTGGGTACCGGTTCGTAGCCGTCATAGTTATCCTCGGCAAGACATCCTTCGCCGGCGGCAACTCGACCGACCAGGGGAACGTGAACTATCGGCTCGCGTTTTTTGTCGCTGTCGTCGTCGATTAGCCGACTCTTTGGCACATCGAAAAGGTCTGCCAGTTGGGTGATAATCGGCATTCTCGGAATCTTTACCCCTTTTTCCCATGTGGAGACGGCCTTTCCCGTGACACCGAGCATTTCGCCCAGCTTATCCTGGGTCAACCCGAGGGACAAACGATGCTTTTTTATATTCTCTCCGATGGACATAAATTCACCTCTCTTACTGCTTTGTATAATCATTATAAATTAAAAGTAGAAATTTTGCAATATTTTGTGACTAAAAGTGACAAAATTGCCCTTGACATTCTACTTTAAGTAGATATATAATAAAAATGCCCCGAAAAATTGAATAGTGACGTGAGATAAAAAAATCTGTGCTTATTATAAAGTATAAGCAAAAAAGGCGGAAATCAGACATCGAAAAAGGTCGATTTCCGAAAAAATACTTTATGCCGAAAATTTAGGCGAAACCAAAAATCCATTTATGAAAAAGGGAAAAAGCATAATGTATTGTTTAAGAAATAGCGCAAGCGAATGTGACGGGTGCGGAGAATGTGGCGAAACGAGTGGTTGCATAGAATGTGGAGCGACTAATTTTATCGACTACTACTGCGGAGAGCCCTATTGCATTGCTTGTGCGATGGCGAAATTCGAGAAGGAGAAGTAAATGACAATCAGAGATTATTTTGAGCAAATTCGTGAAATTGATACGCGTATTAGGATTAAGCAGGAGCAAATTTTGCATCTGAAAGAAATTGCAACGAGGGCGACATCTGTTATCGAGGCATGTCGCGTTTCGGGTACATATAAGCGATCGAAAATGGCTAATGCAGTGGAGGAAATGGTGGACATCGAGAGGACGATTGAAAGAGATATTGAGCGTCTCAAACGCCTTTATAAAGAAATTAGCGGCGTGATAGTACAAATTGATAACGAAAGCTATCGTCAGGTGCTTACCCTCCGCTACTTGTGTAACAAAAAGTGGGAGGACATAGCTGAAAATATGCATTTTGACCCACGCAGCGTTTATCGTATTCATTCAAAGGCATTGGAGGAAGCAGGACGCTTGATGGGAAAGAAAATTGCGTAAAACTAAATAATGAAACGGGTTTAAAAAGGGCATGATGACCGCTCTTTTTAAGCCCGTTTTTTGATGGGTAAAATCATTTTTAATGTTGTCATGGAATGTCAGGTTGATGATGTGATAACATCTAAAATGAAGAAATCAACGAGGTTAGGAGGTGGCCGCTTGGCGCAGAGGAAAAAGACAATCGAGGGATATATAAAGGAGCTGATGAAGCTGCCTTGCGACGACAAGGCGGGGCTGCTTGACAGCCTCGGCTATACAGGCAGAAGGGATAACGCGGCTTTGATTGCGGCGGTAATCGTCAGCAAGGCGCAGTCGGGGGAAATGAACTGCCTCAAGGAAATTATGAGGGTTTGCGCTCAGCAGGGTACGGACACCGGCTTGTCGGTAAAGATTATTGATGACATAAAGTGAGGTGAGAGAAATGGAAATTTTGTTTTTGACAATTTCGGCGGTGATGGTCAATTTTTTGGCCGGCTTCGTAGCAGGGAGATACCTGCCTTACGAAAAGCCGACCGTAAGAATAGGTCAGCCGACCGAAGAAGGCTTGGAGGCGGCAAGGGTTGCTGCCGAATATCGCAATTTTTTAAGCTATGACGGCACCGAGCAGGACGAAATCGTGCTATGAAAAAGCAGAAAAACCAATTTGCGAAGCGAAAATTTTTCAAAATATTTCAAAAAAGGAGAAAAAATTATGACAGATGAAATTATTACCGCTCAGCCAGAGGCGGAAATCTCGGCTGAAAATGAAGGGGCTGAAATGTCTGTTCAAAGTGAGGCAGCCATACCGAGCGATGAGCAAGAAGGGGGCATTGAGGTTAAGTTCAATAAGCAGCTGAGACGTTTGTCTGAAAGCGAGGCAAGGGATTTTGCCGAAAAGGGAATGAAATATGACTCGCTTATACCCGTTTTGGATCGGCTTAAAGAGCTGTCACCCGACAGCTCAATGAGCATTGCTCAGCTTGTAGATCACTTGTTTAAAGAAAGGGAAGAAAGGGCAAGCAAGGAGCAAAACGAACGAAACGAAGGTCGGCAGAACCGACTGACAGCTCAATTTATTGAGCTTAAATCAAAGTTTCCGGAGGTAAACATTCGCGAGATACCGAAATCGGTCATTGAGCAATCGCTTAAAGGGGAAATTTCGCTTTATTACGCCTATCTCGGCTATCTCCACGGCGAAAAGGTAAAGGCAGAACGTTCGTCGGTCGCGCAGGAAAAGGCATCTGCGGCGGCTACGGGCGGACTAAAAGATTCACCCGATCGTCTTTCTTCTCCGGAAATTGCCGCGATGCTCAAAGGAATTTGGGCATAAAACAAATCTATGATAAAAAAGGAGAAAATTTAAAATGTCAACAATTAACACACTTGATTTTGAAAGCAAACTTACCGACGAACTCGACAAGGCGGTAGTTCAGAAGTCGGTAACCGCCTTTATGGCGGACAATTCATTCCGCCAGAAATTCGTCGGAGCACGTACAGTGCTTATTCCCGACGTTGATTTCAGCGGACTCGGAAACTATGACCGTGACGGCGGCTTTGCCAACGGCTCGGTTACTGTTAATCAGGAAAGCTATCGCTTGACCCAGGACAGAGCGCGTTCCTTCTCTATCGACCGCGAGGACATGGACGAAACAGGTATCGCAGGGCTTGCCGGTCAGATTATGGGCGAATTCGTTCGTACAAAGGTAGCTCCCGAAATAGATGCTTACGCACTTTCGAAGCTCGCGGGTATCGCTACCGAAAAGAACCAGACTGTTGAGCTTGGCTCGGGCGAAACTCTGGCTGACAACTGCTTTAAGCTGGTAAACAACGCAATCGAAAAGGTTGCAGGTGAGGTCGGCTACGATGAGGAAATCGTCGTATTCGTAAACCCTGCCGTTTACTCGGCGCTTATGAATACCACCGAGCTCAATCGTACCCTCGAAATGGGCGAATTCAAAAAGGGCGAAATTTCGACCAATCTGCACAAAATTAACAACGCCTATATCATTCCGGTTGCAGCTCCTAGAATGAAAACCGCATACACCTTTAACGATGGCGTGACCGAGGGCGAAACCGACGGCGGCTTCCTCCCCGGTGCTGATGCCGACGAAATCGGTATTCTCGCAATGCCGAAAAAGGCAGGTATGCTCATCAAGAAGACCGACAAGGTACGTGTTTTCACTCCCGACCGCAATCAGCAGATGGATGCGTACAAGTTTGACTATCGCCTCTATTACGATCTCCTCGTAAAGAAGTCAAACGAAAATTCAATCTACGCCTATATTTACTAATTAGGGCGCAAAATTGGGTGGGCAGTGGATTTTCTTTCGCTGTCCACCCCTTTTTAATTTTGTGAAAGGGGGATAAAATTGAAGTTTCCGAAATTATCGGTTTCAAAGCCGAAAATTGAGCAGCTTGATTTCAGCCGTGGAGTGCGAATGGACGGTAAAGCCAGTCAAGGACAGCTTTCTGAAATGAAAAATTTGCAGGTAAACGAGGGTGAGCTTTCGCTTCGTCCGTCGCTCGAATTTTGTTCCGAGCGAATTTATTGGGGCGACTACAAATTCTTTACCATCGACGGACGCTACTTTGGCATAAGCGCCCACGGTGACGTAAATCTCGCCTGCTTTAATGAAAACGGTGTGCTGAAAAATATCGTAAACATTCCCGCCAATACCAATAACGCCGTTGCCCTCGTTGACCGAGACGAAGCGGTGATTTATTACGTGGGAAAGGATGGTACGCCTTTTGCCGCGAAGGTGAGAAATTATATGGGCGACGAAATCGAGCTGGAAGGACATATTCCCATCGAGCAGGTTGCTTACACGCCGACCGTTTCGGTGAGCGGAACGGGCTATACCTATGAAAACGAGGATGGGATACAGAGCTTTGATTACAACGGAAAGAGGTACGAGGGAAAGAACATTATAGGTACCAAGTATAAGGTTACCCAGACCACCAATCATGGCAAAAACATATACGTTTTGCCCTATCCACTTGGGTTCGACGCGTACGTAAAGGCGGTGTATAACGACAATACCGGTATGTCCTATGAATTTGAAATACTGACCAACGAGGAGGGTGGTTTCGGCTATCCTGACGCGTATGATGACGGCATATCTCTGAGCGTATTCAGAGACGACAGAAGAACACTTTCCTTTATAAACTGGGAGAGCGGCACCTTTTCAAAGGAGTTTTCACCACGCGGAAACTCAGACTGCAACGGCTTTATATTAGAAATAACCGAGAGTAATCCCAGCGATGTAATTTGTTTTTGTAATCGGTCAACGGTTTTTCGCGCAAGGGACGGCGTGACCACCTGGATTGTTTACGGATCGAGTTTGAATCCGTCGAGATTGTGGCTGACGGGTAACTCGGATATATACTATTTCCCCGAATCGGGGGTTGCCGACGTAGGCACCGACAACGATCCTATTACGGCGGTCGTTCAGGTCGACGATAATGTCGCCGTACTTAAAAAAGGGTCGCTTTGGTTGGGCGAAATCGAGGTTGGCAAAAAATATAGCCGAAGCGAGCTTATAGGCGGCTTAACGGATGGCGACGTTGGTGAAACCGCTTCCTTTTCGTCGCGAAAGATTGCCGACATCGGTTGCGATTGTCCCGAAACTGCAATTAACTGCAACGGCAGACTGGTGTGGCTAAATTCCGACGGCGTTGTGCGAATGATGACGGCGGTAATCAATCCGCGTCGCGACGACGTGCGTGTCCTGTCATATTCGGTCGAGCCGATTATAAAAAGCCATTCGGTCGAGGAAATGAAGGCGGCTTATGCGACCTTTTGCGACGGAAAGTATTATCTGCTTATTGGCAACGACCTGCTTGTGCTTGACTGTATGTCGAATGCTATGTATAACTACACCATGTATGACGATGACCTCGTAGCGCAGAAAAATCTGCGTTGGCTTAGATGGGACGTGGCTCATGAAGGGATAAAATGGCTTGCGATACGTGGGGACAAAAAGCTGTATTTGTACGGGCATAAGGGGGAGGAAAATATCATTTCCTGCACCCTCACCGGCTCGTCGGGAGAGGACGCTACCGGACGAAGAACGTTGGAGCCGATTGAATGGTCGGCAAAAACGGGTACAATCAGCTTTGGCAATTCCGACAGGCAAAAGCTGTCGGCCAAGCTTTCGGCTTCGGTTACTGCCGAAAACGAGGTAACGGCGGCTATTTTGAACGAGCGTGGAATTGGCGGCGAGAAAAAGATAAAGCCGTCCGAAACGGAACATGATTTCACGATTGTCAACGGCGAGAGGGGTAATTCCTTTTATGCCGAGTTTAGCGGAAAGGGCAGGGTAAAAATAGACAAGGTTTCCCTTTCCTGCCGAAAGAAATAGTGCAACAGAAAAAAGCGTGTGCCGTATAGCACACGCTTTTTTGTATAAACGGTGCAGGGAGACTGGATTTGAACTGTACTTTTGCACTGAAAAATGTTATAATTCGAAAGAAGATAATTAGTTGGACTACTTATTAGAAGTTTTAAAAGCAGCAATTTGGGATGAGCAACCACCCGAAGCGCCAAAATGGAATAAATGGTGGCACAGAAATTCAAGTGATAATCACTGTGAAGAATGCTTGATGCTCCACGAATGCTGGTTTGAAAAGGAGAAAACTCCAAAATGGCCGCATCATCCATTTTGTCATTGCGTATTAGAGGACATTTCTTATAATGAAGTATTAACTAAATGCACGTCTGATAGTGCTTATAGTAAATTTGATCCTTATTTGTTCAATACCGAAGGAAAATATCCTCATAACAAAGAAAAGTTATTTAAAGAATGGGGATATACAGTTAAAGATGCAAATTGGTTGCAGAACGAAATTAATAAACAAGGGTTAGAAAAATATATTTCGGGAAATTATGTGTTAGGTAAATTGAATAAAGATGGGCAACGAATTAGTATTCGAATTAAAATTCCAAGAAAAGATAAAGCGGAAAATGTATCTTTTATTACCGGATGGATGGTTTATCCAAATGGAAAAATACAATTAATAACACCATATGGAGGTAAATGATATGAAAGAAATGGATGCTGTGCGTATCACAGTAGAAAAAAACGAATACGCCAAAGATGGTGTTCACAAGGGTATGTACGGATGGATATGTTTGGAGCAAAGAGTTCAAAACTATTGGTTAGTTAATTTCCCTCAATGCGGTGAAAAAGACGATATTGCAACAATTTCGATACACGAAGATGATATGGAAGTTGTGCCAATAATGCACGCTATTGTTAACGAACAAATAAAAGCTCAATTCGGAGATTGAATGAAAAAAGCTGTGCAGAAATTCCTGCACAGCTTTTTTATTCGTAATTTAGCTCTTTAAAGATAGTATAATGTTTTACATCTTAATTTTGCTGAATTTGTTTGTTCCGTCGGGACACATGGTTGCACGGGTGATCCCTTTTTGATAATTTTCGATTTTTTCCTTGTTAATGAGGTCATCTACTATAAAGTTGTAAATGCCGGTAACACACTTGTCCTTTGGCGCGGACAAATCCATAGAAAAGCGAATGATTTCCTTTAACAGAGGATACCTTTCGTCCTTTTCAAAGTTTGATATAAATCTGTCATTTTGGGCTAAGTATTCGACAGCTTTTTCGTTCAAAACGTGTTTATCCGTTTTTTCGAGAAAATCTGCATTAGCTTTTTCCCAGTCGTAGTACATATTTATCATTGTCGCAGGAGTGTAATACTTTGACAAATAAAAATATATGTGTGGTAAGCTTCTGACCATGCGCAGGAAATAATCAAAATAGTTTAATGATGCGCGCAGGGGAGAATTATATTCGCGATATTGGGGAAAAATTTTCGGATGCGCATTTATCAAATCGGAGCAAGCGGTTGCACCGAAATCACCTGTTGTATCGGTGAATACCGATACCTCGGTTAATTCGTTGCGATATACTCTTTCCAGCTCGGTGCCGGGGAGGAAGGAGCATCTGTGGGCCCAGCTTTGTACCCCTTTGTGCCCCGAAATGGCAAGGATCATATAAATTGTTTGCGAAAGGTCCTCGGGCGTTTCGTCAGGGAATCCGTAGATAAACGACGCTTCTACCTGAACACCTTTGTCCGAAAGATATTTGATTGTATCGTTAACCTTGTCGATTTTGAGATTCTTTTTGATGCTTTTTTGCATTCGGGGGGATCCGCTCTCTACCCCGACGAAAATTCTTTTTAGCCCGGCGTCAACCATCGTGTCAATCAGCTCGGTGCTGAGACAGTCTAATCGTGCGCTGCACGACCATACGACCTTGAAATCCAGCTCCGTAATTTTTTTACAAAGCTCACTAACCGAATCCTTGTTCATCGTAAACATATCGTGCATGAATTTGAAACGGGTTATTTTAAAGGTTTTGTAAATGAGCTTGATTTCTTCGATAATTCTATCTGGACTTTTCAGACGGTAGGTTCTTTCCCAGAATGATTTTGTGCTGCAAAAAACGCAGTTAAACGGACAACCGCGTCCTGCATCTATCGGCAGGATGGTTACGTGCTTCGGCTCTCGCTCTATGTCGGTCCAAAGTGAAAAATCGACAAAAGGCAGGTCGTCGAAGCTGCTCAAAAGAGCCGGACGTGGATTGGCAACGATTTGACCATTCTTTCTGTAAACGAGACCATCTACCGAAAGGTTGGGAGTACCGTCCAGAAGTGATTTGAAGAAAGGAACAACCGTTTGCTCACCTTCACCGCAGCAAATGTAATCGACAAAGTCGAATGCCATCATGGTTTCTTCGCTGCAGGTGTCGGATTGCGGCCCACCGAAAACGATATACGTTTCGGGCGACACGGTCTTTATTCTTTCTGCAATTTTGATCATAACGTGGTAAACGTCGCAGCGGGTATAGAAGGAAACAATTTTCGGCTTGTGCGAGAGAATGTCCTTTTCCGCCCTGCTTATAAAACCATCAAAATCGCTTATATCGCCAAATTGAAAGAAACGCTTTATTTTTACCGAAATATCAGCGTATTTTAAAAGTGATGCCAAGGTAAGCGTTCCAAAAATTTCGTCCTTTAAATTGGGCGATTCGGTTGGTGTTATGAAAATTACGTCTTTCAAGAGAAATCAATTCCTTTGTTGGACTATGATTTAGTATCAAATGCTCGTTTTTTATATCGGGAGTTGCGACCGAATTAGCCGATTATGATAGAGCTGCCGTCCATTTCTGTCGGCTGTTCGAGATTCATAATTTTGAGCATTGTCGGTGCGATGTCGCACAGACGTCCACCCTCACGGAGAGTGCAATCCATACCGATTACCGAGAAGGGTACCGGATTGGTTGTGTGGGCGGTGAAAGCGGTGCCGTCGGTATCGAGCATACGGTCGGCGTTTCCGTGGTCGGCGGTGAGAAGCATTACGCCGCCCATTTTTACGGTTGATTCGGCAACTCGACCAACACAGGTGTCAACAGTTTCTACTGCCTTTACAGCGGCTTCGAAAATGCCGGTGTGACCAACCATGTCGCAGTTAGCAAAGTTGAGGATAACAACGTCGTATTTGCCGCTTTCGATTGCTTCGCAAACCTTGTCACAAACGGGGACTGCGCTCATTTCGGGTTGCAGGTCGTAGGTTGCAACCTTTGGCGAATTAACGAGAATTCTGTCCTCACCGTCAAACTGAGTTTCTTTTCCGCCGTTAAAGAAGAAGGTTACGTGAGCATATTTTTCGGTTTCGGCGATGCGAAGCTGGGTTTTGCCCATCTTTGCGAGGTATTCGCCGAGTGTATTTGTAAGTGATTGCGGTTTAAATGCGATTTCGACATTCGGCATGGTGGCATCGTACTGTGTCATGCAGACGTAGTAGAGGTCGAGCATACCGCCAATTCTCTCGAAGCCGTCAAAGTTCGGGTCAACGAGGGTACGGGTGATTTCGCGGGCTCTGTCGGGGCGGAAGTTAAAGAAGATTACGCTGTCACCCGATGCAATTCGCTTTGTTCCGTCAACAACGGTGGGTAAAACGAATTCGTCGGTGAGGAATTTTCCGTCCTCGTCCTTAACTGTGTATGATTCTCTGACTGCTGCTGCGGCATCGGTGGTGTGATTTCCTTCACCGTAAACGAGTGCAGCATACGCCTTTGATACGCGGTCCCAGCGATTGTCGCGGTCCATTCCGTAGAAACGTCCCATAACTGTCGCAATTTTACCTGCGCCAATCTTTTCGAGCTCGGCGTTGCAAGCGTCGATAAAGTCAGCGGCAGAAGCGGGGGGAACGTCGCGTCCGTCGAGCAGAGCGTGGATATAAATTTCGGTCAGACCTGCGTTCTTTGCCATCTTTACGAGTCCGTAGAGATGCTCGATGTGGCTATGAACGCCACCGTCAGAGAGGAGTCCCATCAGGTGAATTGCGCTGCCGTTCTTTTTGCAGTTTTCGATTGCGCCGATAAAGGCATCGTTTTTGTCAAATTCACCTTCGTTGCTTGCCTTTGTGATGCGGGTAAGCTCCTGATAAACAACGCGACCTGCGCCGATATTTGTATGACCAACCTCGCTATTGCCCATCTGACCGTCGGGGAGACCGACGTCCATTCCGGAAGCACCGATTTCGGTGGTCGGATTTTCGGCAAAAATCTTATCAAGGCAAGGGGTGGCGGCCGATACAATGGCGTTTCCGTTAGTTTCGGGATTGAAGCCAAAGCCGTCCATTATGGTTAAAACCAGCGGTTTTTTCATTCTATTCAGTCCTTTTTATATAACTCAAAAAATTACTTGCTTGCTGCCTTTACGATGATTGAGAAGTCCTCGGCCTTGAGTGATGCGCCGCCGATGAGACCGCCGTCAACGTTTACCTTTGAAACAAGCTCGTCAGCGTTAGCAGCGTTCATTGAACCGCCGTACTGGATGGTGAGAGCTTCTGCAGCTTGGTCGTCATATACCTTTGCGATGGTTTCGCGGATAACGGCACAAACCTCTTCTGCCTGGTCGGAGGTAGCGGTTTTACCGGTGCCGATTGCCCAAACCGGCTCGTAAGCGATGATGATTTTGTCAAGCTGTTCCTTCGAAATGCCGCCGAGTGCAATCTTTGTCTGCATAGCAACGAGTTCGGCTGTGATGCCCTGTTCGCGCTGTTCGAGCGTTTCGCCTACGCAAACGATTGCGGTCAGACCTGCGTTAACTGCGGCGAGTGTGCGCTTGTTAACTGTAATGTCGGTTTCGCCAAAGTACTGACGGCGTTCACTGTGACCGGTGATAACGTATTTAACGCCCATAGCGGTAAGCATATCTGCGCTGATTTCGCCGGTGTAAGCACCTGACTTTTCCCAATGGCAGTTTTCTGCGCCGATTTCGATGTTTGAGCCCTCGGCTGCGGTGAGTGCTGCGTGAATGTCAACGTAGGGAACACAGAGAACTACCGAGCAATCGGCATCCTTTACAAGCGGCTTCATAGCATTGATGATTTCGGTGGTTTCTGCGGGTGTTTTGTTCATTTTCCAGTTACCTGCGATAACTGCTTTACGTACTGCTTTATTCATTGTTATTTAACTCCTTCACATTGCGAAAGCATACCCGAAAAAAGGTATGCTTTCGATGATTGTATTTTTTTAATTAGTTCTTATCGTCCATTGCGGCAATACCGGGGAGCTCTTTTCCTTCGAGGAATTCGAGTGAAGCACCGCCACCGGTCGAGATGTGAGACATCTTTGCACCGTAGCCGAGGTTGTTTACTGCTGCAGCCGAGTCACCGCCACCGATAATGGTAACAGCGTCGGTTTCTGCGAGTGCGCTTGCAACCGACTTTGTGCCGTTTGCGAGGCAGGGATTTTCACTAACACCCATCGGTCCGTTCCATACGACAGTCTTAGCCGATTTTACAGCGTCGGCAAAGATTTCGGCAGTCTTCGGTCCGATGTCGAGGCCCATCCAATCGTCGTCGATGCTGTCGGAGGGGAATACCTTTGTTTCGATAGGAGCATCAATCGGGTCGGGGAAGCTCTTTGTAGCGACGTTATCAACCGGAAGAAGGATCTTTACGCCCTTTTCTTCGGCCTTTTTGAGCATTTCGGCGCAGTAGTCGATCTTTTCGTTGTCAACGAGTGACTGACCAACGCGGTGGCCCTGTGCCTTTAAGAAGGTGTATGACATACCGCCGCCGATGATGAGTGTATCAGCTTTGTTGAGGAGATTTTCGATAACGAGGAGCTTGTCAGCAACCTTTGCACCGCCGAGAATGCAGACAAAGGGACGCTCGGGATTATCAACGGCGTTACCGAGGAATTTGAGTTCCTTGCCGATGAGGTAGCCAACAGCAGCTTCGTCAACATAGTCAACAACGCCAACTGTTGAGCAGTGAGCGCGGTGAGCAGCACCGAAAGCATCGTTTACGAATACGTCGGCGAGTGAACCAAGCTCTTCGCTGAATGTAGCAACGTTCTTTGTTTCTTCTGCGCGGTAGCGTGTATTCTGAAGGAGAACTACGTCGCCGTCATTCATAGCGGCAACAGCGGCCTTTGCATTTTCGCCTACAACTGTGTCGTCAGCGGCAAAAACAACCTTCTGCTCGAGGAGCTCTTCGAGGCGCTTTGCAACGGGAGCAAGAGAAAGCTCCGGCTTGGGTTCGCCCTTCGGCTTTCCGAGGTGTGAGCAGAGGATAACCTTTGCTCCTTCGTTAATGAGCTTTTTGATGGTGGGGAGAGCGGCTACGATACGATTTTCGTCGGTGATAACGCCTGCTTTGAGCGGTACGTTAAAGTCGCAACGAACAAGCACTCTCTTACCCTGAACTTTGAGATCGTCTACGGTTTTCTTGTTGATAGCTGTCATTGATTTATCCTTCTTTCTTTTTATATTAAAGAAATTTTATAACCAAAAAATAGTCGCCTTTTGGCACATTGTATATTCTAACCTAAAAATCCGATTTTTGCAAGAGAAAAGCATCGTTCAGGTGAAAAATTTAACAATCTTACAAAAAGTCGAGCCGCGCGGTTGTCATTACCTTTATTTTTGAC
>JAFOCB010000079.1 GCA_017381515.1 Clostridia bacterium
ACGGGCCAGAAACCTGTGGTTGCCATCGGCGGGTATCCTCCTTTCTCGGTAAGATTATTTCTTTTGTAATTTCTTTGAGTAAGGTCATCGCCGCCTTGTTTACTTCCGCAGAAAATGGAGATTCGATTAGGGTATCTATCTTTTCGCAGAAATGAAAAAGAGCATCAGGCGGAACCGTGTGTGGTTCGTATCCTAATGCTCTTTGACGGAGATATTCATTTGTTGTAAGTCCGCATTGTTTAGCAAGGTTGTTTATACGTTCTTTTTCCTTTGGGGTAATGCGGGCAAAAATGCGTGTTTCTTGTCTTTTCATTCAATCATCCTTTCAAATGGGGTATTAGGGGTCAGCCCCTAAAGATTCCGCCCTGATTACTTGGGGCGGATTTGACATTTGGGCGCCCAAATGTCCTGCTTGTTACGGTGTAAGACACACGCATTTTGTGTATATCTTCCATTCTCCGTGACTTGCACCGTGAGGGAGCGACCTTATTCGTGCAAATCTTTCGGATGGTTCCGCTTTTCCGTTATATTGGCACCACATTTTATGTGAGTGCCGTCAATTTCTTTTAATAGTGGAACCTTTGGAATTAGTGATGGCAATTCCTTTGGATATTGCCATCACTATACCGTCAAAAGCAGGAAAAAATGGAACCTTAAAAATTATCAAGGAAATCCATCACCGCTTCTTCGGTTTCGGTGTTTTCCTTTTCGGCGGGTGTTACCGCAGGTGGTGTCTGCACAAGTTGTAACAGACCGAAAGGATTGTTTTTTGCCGATTCTTCTTTAATGGTTGCAATTATTCTTTCAAGGAAAGCATCTTCGGTTGCCATCCTTTCGGATAGTCCCAAATATTCGCAGATAGCAGAAATGACCGCCTTGCTGTACGATTTCTCTGTGCCTTGCAGATAGTCATACGCCTTGCGGTCATTTTCATTATTTAAGTTAAAGCGGATTTTCACGTTCTTAATCATAACGCACCTCCGTTTCTGTTAAGGGAAACGAGTGCCATATACTCATATCCCTGAGCGGTAGCGCAAATATCATCGTTGATGATTACTCGGTTTGCATCGTAATCGGCAAAGTTGCGGATAAGGCATCCGCCACCGCCGACCACATAGAGCTTCATTAGTTTCGAATCATACTCGTGTTCACGCAGACGTCGGAAGATACCGGCGGTGTATTCCTTGGCGGTTTTAACAACTGTATCAAGATACTGTCCGTCAATATCCGCCGTGCCTTTCTTCAAAATTTCCGTAACGATAGTATCATCAAGAGCGGCGTGGTGTACCTTCATCATCTGCTCGCGGATAAGCAAAGCGCACTGATGGGTGCCGTACTTTTCGGTAAACATTTTCTGCGCGTCGGGTTTCTTGTTTACAATACGAAGCAGATTCATCGTGCCGTTACCAATATCGCAGAGCATATTCACGCCTTTAAAATCGCCGAGCTTTTCTGCAACAGCTGCAAAGCCTTGCGGATAAATTTCTGCGCCTACGATTTTAATGCGATATTCGGTGCCTCTAAAGGTAAAGGCAACCTTATTGTTTGCAAGCAAATATTTCTTAAAATCTGCCTTTTGCTCGCTTACCCAAGTTAAAGGTAAGCCTGCGGCGATGAACACATTGGCTTCGGTAATTCGTTCTCGTCTGAGCTCTCTTGCGATAGCGGCAAGGGTGAGAACGTAATAATCTTCATCGTTAAACTTATCTGCTGTAAATTCCTTGTGACCGACTCCGATGGAATAATATTTTTTGTTCCATACGAGAAGGTCGCCTAAAAAGGTGGGTTCAGTATCGCTTTTCATAACACCGGTGGGAAAGCAGCAGTTTGCCGTTTTCATATTCCCATAACCGTGGTCGATGCCAATAACATACGTTTCATTAAATTTTTTCATTTTTACATTTCTCCTTACTTTAAATTGTTGTGTTTCATAATTTCTTCGTGAAGCGTCTTGAATGCGGGTAATACTGCGTCTTTAAAATAGTTGCAGTGGATACCGTGCATACAAATACGTTGCACACAACGATGAGTTTCGCCATCGTCAAGCAAAATGCAGTTGCCGTCTTCGTCACAGTTAGCACAATGTGTTTCAATGATGTGTCGAATAGCTTCT
>JAFOCB010000080.1 GCA_017381515.1 Clostridia bacterium
GCCGAAACTGCTCCGACGGCCGCTACCTCGCCGATGACATCATCGTCACCTACGAATGAACCAACCTTATCCTTTAATTCGAGGATGATTCGCTGGGCAAGTTTGGTGCCTACGCCAGACGCTCTCGTCAAACTCTTTGCATCGCCGCTGGCAATTATTACGCGCAATTTATTCGGCTCAAACTCGGACAGAATTGCCATCGCATTCTTCGGTCCGACACCGCTAACCGACGTAATAAGTTTGAAAACGTCCAGCTCATCGATACTATAAAAGCCGAAAAGGTCCAGCGCATCCTCTCGCACATTGAGATAGGTGTAAACTGTAACGGTATTGTCCCTCTGCGGCATGTGTTGTAAGGTATTCATTGACACTGCACAGCGGAAGGCAACCCCATTACACTCGACAGCTATTGACGATGAGTCGGCATAAACCAATCGGCCTGTAATTGAATATAGCATTTTATCATTCACCCTCGTACCTAAAAAATATCGGCAAAACTCACCGAAAGTGTTTCTAACAAAATATTATAGCACGATGGATAAACAATATCAATATTTTATTATATATTTATAATTATATTATTAACAAAATTTAAAATTTATTTTTTACCCTTGATTAGCGGCGAAATTCGCTTGTAAATGAGGAAGGTAAGCGCTGAGTCGATTAAGCCCTTAACCAAGGTGAACGGCAAATTAAATATTAAGAGACACATTAGCATTCCATCAACACTAGGCATTATCTTCTGATACATTCCGATAATGCTTTCAATCGGCATAAGATACTTCGAAAACAGGGGAAAAATTATAAAATAATTTGTCGCAACGCCAGTCAATGCCATTGTGACCGAGCCGGTTATACTGGCAATTACTGCGCCGGTTCGATTTTTCTTAAATTTATATACATATCCGGCAGGTACGACAAAAGCTACACCAAGTAAAAAATTGCTTAATTCTCCGATACAACCTGTTTTAGAAAAAAATGCATTGATAACATTCTTAATCAAACAAACGGCAGCTCCACTTATCGGTCCCATACTGAATGAAGCTATAAGCGCAGGCACTTCGGAAAAATCCATTTTTATATAGCTTGGCATTATCGGAATCGGGAAACTAAAAGGTTCCATCATCATTACAGACGCTATCGCGCCAAGAACAGCCGTCAAAACCAGCTTTCTGGTATTCACCTTGAATGAACGTTTACGATTGATTTTAGTTAACATAATACATTACTCCTATTGATTTGTTTGTATAATAAAAAATACCCGCATCCTTTAAATTAAAGGGTGCGAGTACTTTGAATTTTTTTAAATAAAAACACAAATGTTTAACGTGTTTCTTTCCTAAAAAAATTATGTATCTTCTTTCATCCGGACTATACCGTCGGCTTTGGATTTTCACCAAATCGGCTGTGACACATCACAGTTCGCGGGCTACGGTTTTTTCATCAATCATGATGCAAAAAACCTTACCGCCGGTGAGGAATTTCACCTCGCCCCGAAGACTAAATATTAAATTTTCCACTAATAATTTCGTGCTGTTGTCAGCTTATTTTGAAAGTTCTCTTTCGAGCCAAGTTGCGCCGATGTCCATAGCGTTATACAGACCGGATTTTTCGCTCTTTTTGATAATTCTTTCCTTCGGACGCTTGTCAGGATCGGTGTCCATAAGCTGAATAGATACCTTGTCAGCTACCTCCATGTCGCCCTCTTTTTTAGTTGACATAATCTGTAACATTACAACATATTTTTCGGACATGTCGCCGTAATAGATTACGTTATCCTTACGCACGAGAGGACGGCCCTTATATGTTAAAAATTCGCCTTTTTTAGCCATTTTCAAATCTCCTTATATATATTCATTTATATGATACCACAATTTATTCCGCAAGTAAAGTAATTTTATTTACCCAACGGCAAAAATATTTATGAAAATGCATTATTATTGTTGACCGAAGGATTTATTTACAATATAATATTATATGATTTGTTTATCATGGAGGTTAATGATGATAGATTATAAGGATCCAAAATATACTTCAACCGAGCGTGCAAATGCTCTGCTTTCTCTCATGACCAACGAGGAAAAGGTAGGTCAGATGATGCAGCTCGCGTATAAATTCATGACCCGCGAGGAAGCTCTCGAATGGGCAAAAAAAGGACTCGGCTCCTATTTACACGTACTTGGTGACAATGCCGACGAATTACAGAGAACGGCTATCAATGAAACTCGTCTGGGTATTCCCATCATTTTTGGTATCGACTGTATTCACGGACACGCGCTCAACGAGTACGCTACCGTATTCCCGACTCAGCTCACTATGGCTCAGTCATTCGACCGCGAAGCAATGCGTAAATGCGGTCGAGTTTCAGCTACCGAGGTACGTTGCGATTCGCTTCATTGGACCTTCTCCCCTGTTTTCTGTATCGGTCGCGACACCCGTTGGGGACGAATTAACGAAACCTTTGGCGAGGACCCCTATTTGATTGGTGAGCTTGGTGCCGCAATCGTTGACGGATATCAGAATAATTTCGTTGATAACACCTGTATCATGGCCTGCGCAAAGCATTACATAGCTTACGGCGAGTCGATCGGTGGACGCGACGCCTATGACAGTATGGTCAGCGAAAGAATGATTAGAGAAACCTTCCTTCCACCATTTCAGAAGGCAGCAAAGGCAGGATGCAAGACATATATGACCGGCTATCAGTCGGTTGACGGCGTACCGATGAATTCCAACCGCCGCCTTTTACGCGAGGTACTGAAAGAAGAGGTTGGCGTTGACGGATTTATCATCACCGACTGGGCAAACGTCCGCTCACTGATTGAAAATCAAAAGGTTTGCGATAATTTTGAGGATGCATCGCGAGTTTCGATTGATGCGGGTAACGATATGATTATGCAGACCGAGGAATTCTATGACGCTGCCCTCAAGCTTATCGAAAACGGTCAGGTTGATATGAAGCATATCGACGACTCGGTTTTCCGCATTCTGAAAGCAAAGTTTGATATGGGACTCTTTGAGCACCCGTTTGAAAAGCCCGACCGCAGTAAAATATGCTGTGACGAGCACGTTGCAGTGGATTTAGAGGTCACAAGAGAGTCGATGACTCTGCTCAAAAACGACGGAGTCCTCCCGATTAACACCAAAAAGGTACGCAAAATTGCCGTTATCGGTCCCAACGCAGACGACCTCGAAGCGCAGTACGGTGACTGGTCCTGTGGTGCGGCAAATGGACACAGAAAGCCCGCAACCTCAATGCTCAAAGGTATCAAGAAACGCGCTAAAAAGGACGGCATCGAGGTTGTTTATAAAAAGGGCTGCGACATCGAAAAGCCGGGTAAACGCGGATTTGACGCCGCTATAAAAGCAGCAAATGAAAGTGACCTCATCATCGCCGTTATGGGTGACTATATCGAGCTCAACGGCGAATATAAATCGCGAGCAACACTCGACCTTCCCGGTGAGCAGACGGCACTTCTCCAGGAGCTAAAAAAGACAAAGAAGCCGATAGTTCTCGTCATGGTGAACGGAAAGCCGCTTTGCATCAACTGGGAAGCCGAAAACACGAACGCTATTCTCGAAACCTTTAACAGCGGTATGGTTGGAGGAACAGTTGCCGCAGAAATTCTCTTTGGCGACGTTAACCCGAGCGGAAAACTCCCCATTTCATTCCCGAGAACAGCCGGTCAGGTGCCTGTTTATTACAACTATCTACCCGGTTGGCACGGCGATAATAAGTATAAGGATATTGCGGAAGGACCGCTTTATCCCTTTGGCTTCGGTTTAAGCTATACCACCTTCGAATACAGTGACCTTTCGGTTTCAAAAACCGAGTTTACCGAAGCTGACGGCGAAATCATCGTCACGGCAAAAATTAAAAACACCGGCAAAGTAAAAGGCACCGAAATCGCACAGATGTATATTCACGACGTGGTAGGTACGGTAATGCGTCCGGTACTCGAACTCAAAGGATTCGAAAGGGTTGAGCTTGACGCAGGTGAGGAAAAGGTTGTTTCCTTTACCCTTCCCGTTGAGGAATTAAAGGTTGTTGAACAGAATTTAGAAAGAGTGCTTGAAAAGGGCGACTTTGAAATTATGGTAGGCGGAAGCTCGGTTGACCTTCCCCTTATGACAACAATTAAAGCAATATAGATGAATTGTCAAACTAAGTGCAACACTTTTTGAGAGAAAATTCAAATAAATCGACTGGCTTTTTGAAACCTAAAACTTTTTTGGGCCTGGCGTTGATCAACGCCAGGTTCTTTTTTAATGTTGTAGGACTTACTCTTGATAAGTTTCTGCCTTTCGGGTAAAATTCACGTAAAAGTCCATTAAGATTTTTGTTAGTTCCTTTCTGCCAAGCGCAATATGGATCGGCAAAATACACATTACAGTTTAATTGCTCTTCAATAGTTCGCCAATTGGCGAACTCGGTTCCTCGATCACAAGTGATAGTTTTAACTGCTTCATCAGGCAATTCCGACAGAGCTGCAATAATTGTTTTAGCCATTGTGTCTGCATTTCTGTTGGGCATTTTAATTGCTATGTAATATCTTGTTCGCCTTTCTGCCAGCGTTGCAAAACAAACCTTAGATTTACCCCTACCGGACACCACCGTGTCGGCCTACCAATGCCCAAATTCTTGACGTTTATATACGCTTTTGTCTCGTTTCCGAATAGTTTTGCCAAGGTTGAATTTGCCTCTTGTTTCTTTCTTGCCTCTACTTTTACCTTTTCTTCGTAACACTTTTAAATTTACATCAATATATTTCTCGTATAACACGGATCAAAAGGCAGCTAAGACTGGCATAACGGAGCGGAAAGGCATAAAAATAGCGCCGGAACACCTAAAAAATGGTGCCCCGGCGCTTAATTTGCGTAGTTTTAGCTCGATTTTGGTACGTTTTGGCGCTCTTTAGGGGTAAAATGCATAAAGTACCACAATTTTTGCATAAAAAGAAACCCTAAATGTCTGGTAGACATTTAGGGTTTCTTTAGTGCGAAAGACTACCTAAACGGAGCAGGAATGGGGGTAAAAAAGCCCAAAAGTAATATGCTATTCCTCACCGCCGCCGTCGTTTCGAAGTCCGTATTCAAAGAAGCACATGTCAATTACCTTTGCAGCCGGGTATTCGACCCGCTCACTGCAGTGCTTTCGCAGCGCTTCAAACTCGTCTCTGTGGTCTATGTACAGTTTTCCAAGTGCCATCAACGATCTAGCATTACAACTTTGTTGCGCTGCTCCTGTGAGCGACAGTGCCTTCTTGAAGTATGTTCAATATCCGTAATATCCATAATTGCCATATTAGAAACTGCTTTCGTAAAGGCTCGATTTCTTTTTAATTCTAATATACTTTTTCTATCGGTCGCATCCGCCACACAAAATTCAATTTGTTTTGCATATTGTGATTGCC
>JAFOCB010000081.1 GCA_017381515.1 Clostridia bacterium
ACCGAAGATACAAAGACACGCAAGGGTGTTAAGTATAAGATTCTTCTCCCCGAAGAAAAGAACGTTAAGGGCAAGCTTGACGAATACATCGAAGAAGAAAAGACTGTTATCGCAGGTGTTCGTCCCGAGCACATTTCTGACAACGATGCTTACGTTGCTGCTCATCCCGAGTGCGTAGTAAAGGCACACGTTGACGTAACCGAAATGATGGGTGTAGAAACCTATCTTTACATGGGCTGCGAAGGATTCAACCTCAACGCTCGTGTTGACCCGAAGACTGCAACTCGTGCAGGCGACGACATCGAAGTAGCATTCAAGAGCGAGTTTATCCACCTCTTTGATGCCGACACAGAAAAGACTATCGTTAACTGATAACTTTTTCGTCGCAACCTAAAATAAAAAAGTATAAAAACCGCTTTGACTGTAAAAAGGTCGAGGCGGTTTTTTTACGCGTAAATATCCGTGCGCCCAAACGCTTATACATTTATATATAATGTAAGACCGACCGCGATGGAGGAGGGAAACTCGTCAAAGGTTTAATGGAATTTTTGCAAAATTGTAAATAAAATGTATTTTTTTAAAATATTATAAAAAACTATTGACAGAATGAAAAAATAGTGGTAAATTAAAGACAGTTAGCACTCACTCGGTTAGAGTGCTAACGAATAGAGAGAATAAAAAGCGAAGGGTGAGATGTGAATGGACCTTACACCGAGAAAACAGGATATATTATCGTCAATAGTAAGCATTTACATCGCAAACGGCGAGCCCGTTGGCTCAAAGTTGCTTTGCAATCTGATCGGAAATGTTTCGTCAGCGACCATTCGCAACGAAATGAGCGACCTTGTTATAATGGGACTTCTCGACCAACCTCACACTTCGGCAGGACGAGTGCCAACGGCGGCAGGACTTCGCTATTATGTGCGTAATCTGCTCGGCAAATGCACCATCCACCCGTCTGACAAGTATCTGATTGACTCGATTTTACCCCGCATAGCCGAAAAGGATAATATGCTCGAAGCGGCGGCAGGAGCGCTGGCGGAAATTACCCGTTGCGCCACCCTTATCACGTCGGAGGCCGACCATTCTACACGAATTCATACGGTTGAGCTTGTCCCGATTAGCGAAAGGGTAGCCGTCATAATCCTCATCACCTCGGCAGGAAACGTAATTTCGCGAAAGCTGAGATTAGAGGAGCCGCTTTCACCCGAAGGAGCCGAGCGCTTCATCGCACTGGCAAAGGAGCAGCTCAATGGCAGAGAGCTTTTAAAGTTTAATGCCGCCGAAACGGGCAAGCGAATTATGGCCGACGCAGGCGAATACGCATACGAAACGGTACCGCTTGTAAAGGCGCTGTCGGGACTGGTAAGCGAGGCCACCGGAGCCGAAATGAAGCTCAACGGTCAATCGAATCTGATGTGCTACGGCGGAATGTCACCCGTTGCCGCTCGCGAAATTTTTGAACTCATTTCCAGACGGCAAACAATGATGAAACTGCTTGACGATTGCTCGTCCGACCACGCAGGAGTAATCTTTGGCGACGAAACGGGCTATCACGTACTCGCTAATTCAAGCATTATTGCCGCCCGTTACCGACTCGGCAACGGCACCCATTTTGGCTACGTCGGACTTATCGGACCGCGCCGAATGGACTACGAAAGAATGATACCTTGCGTCGAATATTTTGCCAGAGGGCTCGGCGCAATTATGAACGGAAAGGAATGACTTTAAATTGGCTAAAAAGGAAAAGGAGCAGCAAACGACTGCGGCTGAAACCGAAACAAACACCCCCGAAACAGAGGTTGTAGAGGAGCTTTCGGCCGAACAAAAGCTGCAAAACGAGCTTGCCGAAACAAAGGCAAAGCTGCTATCCCTCGCCGCCGAATTTGACAATTATCAAAAGAGGTCGGCTCGCGAAAAGGAGCAACTCTCCGCATTTGTAAAGGCCGACGTGGTAAAGAAATTACTTCCCGTTGTTGACAACATCGCCTTTGCAGAGAATAGCGACCCCGCTTCTGCCGACTATGCAAAGGGACTCGAAATGATAATCAAGCAGTTCAAGGAAAGTCTCGAAAAAATGGGACTCTCGATGATCGAGGCAAAGGGTCAGCCCTTTGACCCTAACTTCCACGAAGCAGTAATGCATGTCGAGGACGAAACGCTCGGCGAAAATGAGGTAGCCGAGGTGCTTCAAGCCGGCTACAAGCTGGGTGAAACTGTGCTTCGTCCCGCAATGGTAAAGGTAGCAAACTGATTCATTTTAGTTTAGTATAAATAAGTTTACAAATCACATTTAATCATATTGGAGGAAAAATTATTATGGGAAAAATTATTGGTATTGACTTAGGTACAACAAACTCATGCGTTGCCGTTATCGAAGGTGGCGAACCGGTAGTTATCGCTAACGCAGAGGGTATGCGCACAACTCCTTCCGTTGTCGCATTTTCAAAGACCGGTGAGCGTCTCGTCGGTCAGGTAGCAAAGCGTCAGGCAATCACCAACCCCGACCGCACAATCGCATCAATCAAGCGTGAAATGGGCTCGAATTACAAGGTATCCGTTGACGGAAAGGAATACACTCCGCAGGAGATTTCCGCAATCGTTCTTCAGAAGCTCAAAGCCGATGCTGAAGCATACATCGGTTCACCCGTAACCGAGGCGGTAATCACCGTTCCCGCTTACTTTACCGATGCTCAGCGCCAGGCAACAAAGGACGCAGGTCGTATCGCAGGACTTGACGTAAAGCGTATCATTAACGAGCCGACAGCAGCTGCTCTCGCTTATGGCGTTGACAAGGAAAATGACCAGAAGGTAATGGTATATGACCTTGGCGGCGGTACCTTCGACGTTTCGGTTATCGAAATGGGCGACGGCGTTCAGGAGGTTCTCGCAACCGCAGGTAACAACCGTCTCGGCGGTGACGACTTTGACCAGAGAGTAATGGACTTTATCTGCGACACATTCAAGGCAGAAAGCGGAATCGACCTCAAAAATGATAAAATGGCAATGCAGCGCGT
The DNA here is from genome assembly GCA_017381515.1 of Clostridia bacterium. Classification (GTDB taxonomy): domain Bacteria; phylum Bacillota; class Clostridia; order Oscillospirales; family Acutalibacteraceae; genus UMGS1976. Next base: position 3,018 of record JAFOCB010000081.1, read on the forward strand.
TAAGGAAGCCGCAGAAAAGGCAAAAATCGACCTTTCCGGCATGACCACAACCGACATCAACCTGCCCTTTATCACCGCCGATGCAACAGGACCCAAGCATTTCGAAACCACCCTCACCAGAGCAAAGTTTAACGAGCTCACAGCCGACCTGGTTGAAAAGACAATGGTTCCCGTTCGTCAGGCGCTTGCTGATAGCGGACTTTCAGCCAGCGAAATTAACAAGGTGCTTATGGTAGGCGGTTCGTCACGTATTCCTGCCGTTCAGGAAGCAGTAAAGAACTTTATCGGCAAGGAACCCTTTAAGGGAATCAACCCCGACGAATGTGTAGCCGTTGGTGCCGCAATTCAGGGCGGTGTACTCGGTGGCGACGTAAAGGGACTCCTTCTCCTCGACGTAACTCCGCTTTCACTCGGTATCGAAACAATGGGCGGCGTTTCGACAAAGGTTATCGACCGCAACACCACCATCCCGACAAAGAAATCACAGATTTTCTCGACAGCAGCCGACGGTCAGACCTCGGTTGAGGTTCACGTATTACAGGGTGAACGCGAATTTGCCAGAGATAATAAGACACTCGGTGTATTCCACCTCGACGGAATCGCTCCTGCACCTCGCGGAATCCCGCAGATTGAGGTAACCTTCGACATCGACGCCAACGGTATCGTTCACGTTTCGGCAAAGGATCTCGGCACAGGCAAGGAACAGTCGATTACCATCACTTCTAATACAAATATGTCCAAGGAAGACATCGAAAAGGCCGTTCAGGAGGCCGAGCAGTATGCTGCCGAGGACAAGAAGCGTCGCGAAGAGGTTGACATCGTTAACGGCGCTGACCAGATGGTTTATACAACCGAAAAGATGCTTACCGATATGGGCGACAAGCTCACCGACGAGGAAAAGGCCGACATCCGCGCAGGAATCGACGCTCTCAAATCCGAGGTAGAGAAGAAGGACATCGAAGCAGTCAAGGCAAAGCAGGAAGAATTGCAGAAAAAGGTCTATGCCGTATCTGAAAAGATTTATAAGGCAGCCCAGGAAGCACAGCAGGCGGAGGGTGCAAACGCAGCCGGAGCAAATGCTGACAACGTTTACGACGCCGAGTACAACGACGTTGACGAAACAAAGTAATTTATAAATAAAAGCATTTTTGAACGGAGTCCCTGCCGAAAAAAACAGGGACTCCGATGAAATTTTAGTAAACTCGCTGGGGGAATAAACTTGGCAGATAAGAGAGATTTTTACGAGGTGCTCGGTGTTGACCGTAGCGCTTCTGACGATGAATTAAAAAAAGCATACCGCAAGGCGGCAAAAAAGTATCACCCCGACCTTAATCCCGGCGATAAAGAGGCGGAAGCTCGGTTTAAAGAGGTGAACGAGGCCTACGAAATTCTTTCCGACCAGGAAAAGAGGTCTCGCTACGACCAATTCGGTCACGCAGGAGTCGACCCGAATTATTCGGCAGGCGGCTACGGTGGCGGCGGCTTCGGTGGTTTCGGCGACTTTGGAGACATTGGCGATATTTTTTCGAGCATCTTTGGCGGCGGCTTCGGTGGCGGATTTGGCGGCGGTCGAGCCAACCCGAATGCGCCCAGACGAGGCGGTGACGTTACCACATCGGTCACCATTTCCTTTGAGGAAGCGGCAAAGGGCTGCAAAAAGAGTGTCAAGGTCACCTCTATCGACGGCTGTACCGATTGTCACGGCACGGGTGCCGCCGACGGCACCACGCCAAAGTCGTGTCCGACCTGTCACGGCACCGGTCAGGTAAAGGTCGTTCAGCGAACACCTTTTGGCCAGATGCAAACACAGCGTCCCTGCGACCAGTGTCGCGGTAGTGGAAAGATTATCGAAAGGCCGTGTCACACCTGTGGCGGCAAGGGAAAGGTTCGCCGTACACGCGAGGAGGAAATCAATATCCCCGCAGGAATCGACGATTCGCAGATTTTGGTAGTCAGAGGTAAGGGCGACGCAGGAATAAACGGAGGCCCTGCCGGCGACCTGAACATATCGGTAAACGTACGTCCGCATCCCGTGTTTGAAAGGGACGGAACCGACGTTTATTGCGAGATTCCGATTACCTTTGTCCAGGCGGCACTCGGAGCCGAAATTCAGGTACCGACGCTTGATGGAAAGGCAAATCTCAAAATTCGCGAGGGTACACAACCGGGTGATAAATTCCGACTCAAAGGAAAGGGAATTGTCCGCACCAACTCAACCTATCGCGGTGACCAGTACGTTATCATCAACGTTGAGGTGCCAAAGGATTTGACAAAGGCGCAGAAGGAAATTTTGACCAATTTCGAGGCCAAAACAACCGAAAATAACTACGCAAAGAGAAAGTCCTTTTTTGAAAAGGTAAAGGACGTTTTTAAGGATTAAAATAAATAAAAAAACGCTCATCTTATGGCAGATGAGCGTTTTTTTATGACAAAATAGTTGCAATCAGGGCAATTTTATGTTAAAATTGTTGGAAATGATTGTGGGGTGGATACCTTGAATTACATAACCGAAAAAGTACGCGAAATCCCTGTAAAAGAGTCGTGTGACGTGCTTGTTGCCGGTGGCGGAATAGCCGGAATTTCGGCAGCACTTGCCGCTGCTCGCGAAGGGGCAAAGGTTACACTTATCGAGCGTGAATATACCCTCGGAGGATTGGCAACGCTGGGACTTATCGCGATATATTTACCGCTTTGTGACGGGAAGGGACGTCAGGTTTCCTTCGGTATAGCCGAGGAACTTATGCGCCTTTCTATCCGATATGGTACCGAGCGTCGCGAGGATACCCCCGCTATGAAGGCATGGCTATCTGACGAAATCGATATTAATAAGAGAAAGAAATATCGTTTCGAAGCCCAGTATAATCCACATACATTCGCAATTGAGTGCGAGCAAATGCTCGTTAAACTCGGTGTAAAAATTATTTACGGCACGGTTGCCGTTGCCACCGAAACCGATAATGGTAAAATCACCCACGTAGTAATCGAGAATAAGAGTGGACGAAGCGCAATTGCCGTAAAATCGGTCGTTGATGCGACTGGAGATGCCGATATTTGTAAGGTTAGCGGTGCTGCAACCGAACTTTTCAAAAAAGGAAATTCCCTCGCAAGCTGGTACTATTATTTCAAATCGGGAAAGGTCAGATTACGCCTTCTCGGAGCCATTGACGACCCCAATAACCCCGACCAAGAGGGTAAACTCAGCGACCGCAAATTCAGCGGAGTTGACGGTGACGAGCTTAGCGAAATGACCATTTTAGCCCACGCAGAAATGTTAAAGGACATTGATTCTCGCCGCAAGGATAATCCCGAATACGTGCCCGTTTGTCTGCCCACAATTCCGCAGCTCAGAACCACTCGCCGCATAGTTGGTATCACAACAAGCGAAATCGACGATATGCACAAGCGAGTCGAGTCGAGTATCGGAATGGTTGGCGATTGGCGAAAGCGTGGACCCGTTTATGAGCTTCCGTTCGAGATTCTGTACGGCAAGGAAGTAAAAAATCTTATTACAGCGGGACGTTGTATTTCGGCAACCGACGAAATGGTCGAGGTAACCCGAGTTATCCCCGCCTGCGCAGTAACAGGTCAAGCAGCAGGAATTGCCGCAGTAATGACCGACGATTTTGCTTCCATTGACGTAAGCGAGTTGCAGAAAAAACTTGTTGCCTCGGGTGTAAAACTTCATGAGGACGAGTTAAAATAACAAAAAAATAATATTGATAACAAAAAAATGACCAAGATTTTCAAAATCTTGGTCATTTTTTATAATTAGCAGGACGCATTTTGTATAAGGACACTTATTGAATAATGGGTTAAATTAAGATAAAATTTATATGTTGGTAAAGTTAAAGGAGTATAAATGTATAATTCTAAAAAGCGCATATTATCCGTTATTGTCAGCGTGGTTATGCTTATTAGCGCCTTGTTTGTATTCAATTCAGTCGCAGTTGCAGCCACCGAGGAAAAGACGGCTATTATTTCCTGTTCCGACTTTCAGCCGACTCAAACCGATGGAGGCGGCTCGACTATTATAAAAAATATCCTCTCCAAGATTGAGGAGAATGGAATAAATTAGATTGATGGATTTTTCTTTGCAGGTGACCATACGTCGCAAAGCGATAATGCTGCCGCAAGTGAATCGGGTATGGCAGAGATAAAGGGAGCCGTAAGGTCGTACTATGACGTTTCGGATGAAGCTATGGTTATGATTTAAGGAAACCACGACGACGCTTCAACCACAGGACTCGCAGAAAGCGGAAATAATGACAAAGCCGACTATGGTGTTTTTGTCATCAACGAGGACGACTATATGCGTAAGCAGGGCGTAGGTTACTCCGAGGACGTTACTTATCATTAGGGCATAGTAAAGAATACTGCCGCTAATTTAAAGACCTACTTGGACGATAAATTGGCAAAAAGCTACGACAAACCGATTTTCATTGTTTCGCTTTTGCCGCTGCATTATTACCGTCGCACCTCGGGCGCAGGTGACGGCCAGTTCGGAGGATACATTTTCGACGTCATTAACCAGGCAGGTCAGGACGGACTGAATATCTTTTTCATATTTGGTCACAATCACACAAGCGACTATGACGACCATATTGGCAGCAGCTCAATTTATCTCAAACCCGGTGACGAAATTAGCGTTGCCAAAGGCAGATACGAGTGTCAAAGTTACACACTTTCGTTTGTGTATATGAATGCGGGTTATATTACCTCCTGTCTTGCTACCAGCGGTGTAGAAACAGCTCCCAGCATGGTGGTTTACGAAATTTACAGCGACAGAGTGGAAATCAGCCGCTATAACCAGAATGGAATATGCGAAATAAAGGCAAAAGGAATACAGAATGATAAGGACTCGTTCGAAATCAACGAAACTGTATATACCAGTCCAATGGTGACCAAGCTCACTCAATTCCGCCAAAAGGGATGGCTCAGTGATAAAAAGATAGTTGATTCCCAGTGTGTGCTTATTCTTCAACAGCATCTGTTAAACGTGTGCGAAATGGATTCCGGTCTGGTCAAATATGCCGATATGAATGACGACGGAGCGGTTGATAGCGTCGATCTTAATATACTGATGTCGGTGATTATTTCCGCCCAGTAGCAGATAAAAAAATCACCACGGTTTTCGCGATTTCGGTGAAATTTTTACACAGATCGCACATTCTTTGTAAATATTTTGTATTGAATAGCGAAGCAAATTAAGGTATAATTCAGGTGTATATTATTTTCAAAAAAAGGAGTATAGCAATGTTTAAATCTAAAAAGCGTGTGTTATCAATCATTATTAGCTTGGTTATGATGCTCAGCACCATTTCCGTGCTTAATTTCAGTGCAGTAGCCGCCACAGAGGAAAAGACGGTATTAGTTTCCTGCTCTGACTTTCAGGCGACCGCCGATAGTGACGGCGCCCTGAATGTAAAA
>JAFOCB010000082.1 GCA_017381515.1 Clostridia bacterium
CGATACGCAACTCGGGGACTATGACCTGCTCGACTCGGTCGGGGAAAAAGGGGCACATACAACTGATTATGTCCAATCCGAGTTCGATTGCCGAATAGCGAATTGCCGTCATAATTACCTTTGCGGTGGCAGAAAAGCGGTCGTCGATGATAAAAATTTGGTCGGCGGCATCCAGCAAGGTATCGTCACGAAAGATTAGCCCGTCGGGAGTGACCGCGCTCAAAAAACGCAGGGTTTCGCGACCACGACCGCCACGACTTTTGCCAAGCAGCTTTGCCGCCGTCATCATGCCAAACCTTGCGGCTTTGTCGCCGTCGGTCACATCCGCCGCCATCATAAAACTGTCGCGCAGCAGTGACTTCGCCGCCGAAAAATAGCGACCGGCTCGGTCATAGTCGGCGGCTCGTTTTTGATATGCGGCGATGATTTCGGCGGCCGTTTCATTCAGCAGTGAATTGTCACGGGCGGCGTTGAAATCGACAGCAATTTCACGAATGCCGCCCGTTTTTTCGTCCAGATTATGCGGAAATGAGCCAATCACCGCCGCCAGTTTAATTTCGGGAGCAAAAACTCCTTCGATGCGGTCGGGGTCACGCGGATTTTGTGCCATAAAAACGGTGATGCCCCTTTCATTCAGCCGCTCGGCAACCGAAATGAGCGCGTCCGACTTTTTCATCCCGTCCGACCCTTTGAGCAGAAAAATGCGAGTGTAGTCGGTGAGATTTCCTTTGATAAACGACAAAAAGCCGCTTGTGTCCACGGCTGAAAGAAAATAATTATTCGGATATGTAAAAGACATAGCAAAACCCTCGTTAAATCAAGTTTTGCTATATTCTATGCGACGGCTTCGCGATTGTGCCGACAAAAAGGGAAGCAGATTGTCCCTTTTTTATGTGACGAATGGTTACAAATGTGACGCTAAATCACCAAATCGACAATTTGCGCTCCAAAATAGCCGACCGCAATCAGCGCAAAGCAGAGCATGGTAAAGCCAAAGGCACGAAGAAAGGTTAAAACACCGCTTTTCATAATTTCACCCCGATATAGTGTGGGCAAAAGCAGGGGGAAATATACTTTTTCGGTGGGACAAAATGAATGGTCATGCCCCTTTGCATACAATGGGGTAGCGGGGCAAAAATTGACTTTGTTTACTCATTTTACCGCTTGAAAGGGCGGTTGTGACCGAATAAAATTATTATATGGAGGTAGCGTTATGCATATAATTTTTGACTCTCCGAAGCAGTTTAAGATTGAGCTCGACCGCGACGACCTGTCGGCGCTCGACATTACATATCAGCAGATGGATTATAACGACGGTCATACCCGCGAGGTGCTTCAGGGACTGCTCAAACGGATTGGGCTGCCCGGTGGCTTTCACGGGGAATCGGGACGGGTGCTTATCGAGGTGTTTCCCCGCGCAAATGACGGCTGCATGGTGCAGTTTACCTCGCTCGAAGCGACTCATTCCTCGGCAATTCGCATGAAAAAGGCGAAGGGGGAAACCGCAGTATTCGAATTCGACGGCATAAACGAGCTGATTGACGGAATGAGGGCGGTGAAGGAGCTTTTTTCGGGGACGGAGGACTCGCACGAAATCGAGATTTACGAGCTGATGGAGAAATACCGCGCGATAATTTTTATCGACCGCGAGGAAAGGCGGTTGACGCATATTTTGGGCGAGTTTGCAAGGCGGTTAAAGAAGCCGACACTTGCCGCCGCGTACACCGTCGAGCACGGAAAAAATCTGGGCGGAATGGACACTTTTTTCGGCAGGTGAAGGTAGAGTAGCGATTTGTGGTGGGGAAAAGGTGCTTTTTTGCCAGAAATAGTCGCAAAACCGCTTGACCGAGAGAGGAAATCGGGTTATTATAGTGATGGAAAGTAAGTTTTTCAGGAGATTTTTTGATTATGGTAAAGATTTCACCTTCAATTTTAACTGCCGACTTTTTGGAGCTGAAAGGGGTTGTCCGTCAGCTTGAGGACGCAGGTGTCGAAATGCTTCACATCGACGTAATGGACGGCGATTTTGTACCGAATATTTCGATTGGATTCCCGGTTATCGATTCGCTTGCCCGTCACACCGAGCTTCCCCTCGACGTGCATCTGATGATTCAGCGTCCGCAACTGTATATCGAGCGCTTTGCCAAAAATGCCGAGCGCATCACCATTCATTACGAGAGCGATTGTGATGTTGCTGCGACCTTAAAGCAGATTCACGACCATGGAGTAAAGGCGGCAATTTCGGTCAAGCCGAAAACGCCGGTTAGCGAGATTTATCCCTATCTCGATATGGTCGAGATGGTGCTGATTATGTCGGTTGAGCCGGGATTTGGCGGTCAGTCGTACATTCCCGAGGCGACCGAAAAGATAAGAGAACTTCGTGCCGAATGTGACCGACGCGGACTTACCGATATGGATATTCAGGTCGATGGCGGAATCAACTTTAAGACGGCAGGTGAGGCAGCAAAGGCAGGGGCAAATATCCTCGTCGCAGGTAGCGCGATTTGCGATGCCGCCGATATGAAGCAGGCGGTTGCTGAAATTCGCCGACTCGCCGCAGAGTGAAGTTTGGCGTGATGAAAATAATATAGATAAAAATACCCCGAGCGGAGTCATTTTGGATATGCTCGGGGTTGTTTTGTTTGGTTGCGTCGTATTCAAAAGGTTAAGCGCGCATGAGGAAACGTTGCCTGATTCATAGCAGGACAAGATGCTATTAAGTGCTAATTGGTGACGTACTGTGTAACCGAATAAACGAAATTATCCCTCTGCCGATTTCTCGGCAGAGGGATTTTGTGTGTTCTATTGAAAGTCTTTTGTAAATCGTTATAATGAAATTAAGGAGATGTTTA
>JAFOCB010000083.1 GCA_017381515.1 Clostridia bacterium
ACGACTGTCGGCGACCGAAATCAGCTCATTAGCCGCGCTTTTATCGCAAAAGTCCTTTTTCCTGATAAAAAAGTCGTTAAAGCAACGAAACTCGTCCAGCGACCATTCCGAAACGTCAATATTATTCTTTTTCACAAATCCGCGAATGGTCATCCGCGAAAGGCGGCTATGCTGCCAAAGAGAGCCCAGCCGCGTAAACCAAATCCGTGAAAGTACCCCTTTGAGCAATAGGCGTCCGACCGCCGTATGATACAAAAAGCGGAGGGACAAACTCTCCTTTTCCGAGCGTCCCTCACGCATATTTTTACTATTATTCATCATGATTTTTTAGTGCAGGCAAGGATCAGGACGATTGCTATAATTGCAACGGCTGTTGCAATAAAATACCATGCCTTACCCGGCTTTTTAAACTTGAAATTGGTGACGAAAAGCACCGCTACAACCGCGAGCAGAATGATAGCCGAAAGAATATTCGGGCTCTGCTTCATAAAGCCAAAAATAAAGTAGTATAACGGGAAAATCAGAGCCATAGCGGTAACGGGAAGTCCGTAGAATACGCCCTTTTCTTCCTTTGACACTACGTTAAACCAGCCGAGTCGAATGATTCCTGCGAGAATATAAAGCGTCGCAGCGGCAAAAAACGCCCATCTCATCGGGTCGGCAAAGGACAGCTCTGCCTTGTCAAAAATAAACTTACTGCAAATCATTACCGGGAATACGACAAATGAAACCGTATCGGCAAGTGAATCAATCTGAATGCCGAATTCCTTTTGCCTTTCGGTGCGTTTGCACATGGACGCAACCTTTCCGTCAAAAAGGTCGCAAACACCCGCGATTATCAGGCAGCAAACTGCAATTTTTAAACTGTTGCAGATGGTCATTCCGTAAACGGCGGCAACAACGCCGAGATATGTAAGAACTACCGAACGATTATAAACGCCGATTAAACATTTCTTCATAATCTAACTCCTCAAAGATATTACACCTATTTTGGTATTATACCCCTTATTTCCCTAATAATCAACAAATCTTTTTAATTTTACAAAATTTGCACACATTTTTATTACCTTTGCCAAAAAAATTAGGTGCTTTTTTGCTCATTTTACCGCTATTCCCCTTTTTTTCTTTGTACCCTATGCCAAAAGCGGAATGCAAAAATTGTTATATTTTGTCAATAGCGAATTTGACCGAAATAATGGTATAATATTATAAATATTCTTTTGAGGAGCCGAAAATGAAATATAAATACGTTTTATTCGATCTCGACGGCACCATCACCGATCCCTTTGATGGAATCACCGCATCAATAATTTATGCCCTCGATAAGTTTGGCATTTCCGTCCCCGACCGAAATGGGCTTGCCGCATTTATCGGTCCGCCGCTGGTTGACTCATTTTCTAAATATTACGGCTTTTCTCACGGCTGTTCTCTTGCCGCCGTCGGCTACTACCGCGAATATTACGGAAAAAAGGGCATTTTCGAATGTACCCTCTACAACGGAATAGCCGACCTTTTTCGCAAATTAAAGGACAGCGGCGTAAAGGTTATTATCGCCACCTCAAAGCCCGAACATTTCGCCATAAAGTTGATGGAGCATTTTTCACTTATCGACTGTTTCGAGAGCATTTGCGGAGCCACCATGGACGAAAAGCGCACAAATAAGGACGAGGTTATCCGCTATGCCCTTGACCGAAACGGGATTACAGACACCGACGAGTGCATCATGGTCGGCGACCGAAAATATGACGTCCTCGGAGCAAAATCGACCGGCATAAAATCGGTCGGTGTCCTCTATGGCTACGGAAACCGCGACGAAATGGATGCCGCAGCCCCCGACTTTATCGCCGAAAGTGTCACCGAGCTTGAAAAGATACTTTTGTAAATTTGAATATAATACAAAACAAATCCGCGCGGTCGAAACCGACCACGCGGAATTTTTTATGCTTCTTTTACAGTCCGAGGATAAAAATTTGTACAATAGAAATATCGACCGAATCAACTATTTTATCAAAGTTTATGTCAAAATGACCGTAAGCAAAATCGGTGACACCGAGAATATTCTGCTGCATTTCGAGAAGGTTTAGAGCGTTCGGTTCACGGTCACCTCTCGACCACGAGCATTTATTACACAAGCTGTCGTAATAATTCGAATAGGTGTGTCCATCGGTACACGCATTATAATACCAAGTAGCATTCAGCAAATAATCGTTTCCATCGCCGAAAATGATATTTGCTTTATCCTCTTCCGTCCCACGGTAACAAACCTTATCTATGCTCACACATTCTTCAAAAGCGCCTTCGCCTATTTTTATCATACTGCCCAAAATTGTAACGTCAGTCAGACCGCCACATTCCGCAAATGCACACCAACCGATGCTTGTTACCTCGGCAGGAATGGTGATGTCGGTTATTTCATAATTGCCGTAAAAAGCGTAGTCGCCTATGCTTGTGACGCTGCCGTCGGTGGGAATACGGCTATTTTTACATCCGGCTACGAGCGTCTTATCCGCCGTATCAATAATGCAGTTTCCGTCACTATGGAATACGGTATTGCCGTCGGCAACGGTAATTATTTCGAGCGCTGCACAACCGCCAAAGGCACATTCACCGATATTTTTTACACTATCCGGGAGAGCGATTCCGGTAAGCTCCTCGCGGAAAGCAAAGCAATAATCGGCAATGGTTAACGTGCCGTCCTTTATGGCGCATTCGCCGCTAATCGAGTAATTTGCCTTAATCAAATGCTTACCAACGTATAAAAGGTCGTTTTCCCAATTATTATCATCGAGATAATATCCTGTATCCATGAATGCATAGTTACCAATACTTGTTATGCTATCGGGAATGGTTATGCTTGTCAGCGATTGACAATCGAAAAAGGCATATTCGCTAATGGTTGTAACACCATCGGGAATAGCGATGCTTGTCAGTGATCCGCATCCCTCAAAGGCACTCCTACCAATACTTTTTACGCTGTTCGGTAGGGTGACGCTCGTAAGCTTTGAGCAACAATAGAACATACTTTCGCCTATGCTTGTCACCCCATTGGGAATGGTGATGCTTGTAAGATTTTCACACCAAGCAAAAGCACGTTCACCAATGCTTGTAACTCTATCGGGAATGGTAATGTTTGTGAGCCCTGTGCAATAACTGAAGGCGCCTTCACCGATACTGGTTATGCTATCGGGTATAACTATGCTCGTGATGTCCTCGCACCAAATAAAAGCATTATCGCCGATTGCAGTTACGGTGTATCCGCCAAGGGTTGACGGAATGTCAATGTCGCCATTTATAGTTGGAGAAACGCTGGTAATGGTTGCCTTTCCGTTAAATACCGAATATGAAAAATATTTTTTTACATCATCGACATAATTATAATGCCAGGTAGCATTTTCAAGACACGTGTTATAGCTACCAAAAGTAATATTGTTTCTATCGCTTTCGGATCCTTCGTAATATACGTCGGTGAGATTTGTACAGCGGTTAAATGCGTCGGATGCTATATATGTTAAATTAGCCGGGAGAGTGATGCTTGTGAGACCAAGACAACCATAAAATCCGTATTCATTTATTCTGCTTGCGCTTGCAACGACCACTTCCTGCAATGAATCCGGCACCTTAACGGAATTAGTGTACGAATCGGAGCAACTATCACCCGAACCCCCGTCCCATTCGCCCATATCAGGATCATTTCGATCACCACCAAAAAGATATCTAATACCATTATACCGATCATTTATGTCTTTGCCTAAAAATGGCACTCTTATCTTTTCAAGCGCATTACAGCCATAGAATATGTAATCACCCATATATATAACACTGTCCGGAATGAATACGGAGGTGAGCCCTTCGCAGTCGGTAAATGCTCTTTGCGCTATGCTTAACGTTCCATCACGGACAATATATTCGCCCAATATTTTATTATTGGCCACAATCAAATGCTTGCCAATATATAAAACGTTGTTTTCCCAATTATCGCTATTGTTATAATAACCGGTATTATAGAAGGCGTATTGATAAATAACTGTCGTATTATTAGAAATTATAATATCATCCAGTGCTGTACAGTCTTTAAACGCATAAGCATCAATTATTGTCACGCTGTTAGGAATAGTAATATCTTTAAGAGCTGTACAGCCATAAAACGCATAAGCATCAATTTTTGTCACGCTATCAGGAATGCTAATATTTTCAAGACTGGTGCAACCGGAAAATGTATAATAATCTATTCGAGTAACACCCTTTGGGATTGTGATGCTTTTGAGTCCGGTACAGTTGTAAAAAGCATAGGTGCCTATACTGGTAACACTATCGGGAATGGTAATGCTTGTGATATTAGACGCACCCGAAAACGCCTTTGATCCAATGGCTTTTACAGGGTATCCGCCAAGAGTTGACGGGATTGTAATATCCCCACTCATAGCCGAATCGATTTCTTTGACGGTTGCCACACCGGAATATACAGTATAGCCAAAGCCATTCTGTATGGCTGCACTGGCTGTTAAGCCGACGGTGCCCATCGGTATCAGCGAAAAAACCATCGCCAATGTCAACACTATTGATAAAACCTTTTTCATTCTCAAAACCTCCCGAAAGAAAATTGTCGTCATTTAAAGTTTACCATATTATGTAATTATAATCAACTCAAAAATCCGCGTGGTCAGTTTCGACCACGCGGATTTTTTTACACTTATTTTATTCTCTTTCTGTCCTTGTCGGTGAGCTCGCCGTTGAGAAACGCTACCGTGCGCTCGATTGCATCCTTGCTGTTGCCCCAGTCGGCATCCTCGCTATTGTTGTGATAATCGAACATTTCGCAAAAATGACGTACGTCGGCGGTCAACTCCTTTAAATACCCTTGCGCAAGCTGCTTTGACGCCTTTTTAAATTCCTTTTTAGTGTCCTTGTCCATGTAATCGGGAATATACTGCATTAAAAGGGTATAATGCGGCAGACAAAGCTCGGTTTGCTCGGCATAGAGGGCTCTGAAATCCTCTTCCTTCTGATACATGCGGTAAATCATATCCACCATGTGCGACATACCGAAATTCAGCTTTGAACAAACGAAGCAGGTTTCTTCGAGCCGCACTGCGCGGTAAAGGCGCTTTTTTTCGCTCGGCTTAAAGAGCTTTCCGTCGTCAAACATCTGCTTGTCAATTTCCTGCAAATGACTGTCGAGAATGAGGGCGAGTGACAGACGGTTACCTGCCTTCATCATCTGGCCAAAGTGGTCACGGCAAAAGCCGAGCTCGTTGGTATTCATCCTCACGTCCGGCTCCATCATAGCGGCGCCCATTATGTAGTCGATTACTCGCTTTTCCGCGATTGCTCTCATTCGGCAAAGGGGACATCCGTCCTTTTCCTCAAATCCTTCCGAAACAGGTATGGTACAAATATCATCACGCATATCAAATGTTTCCTTTTCGCATTTATTTATTTGAATTATAACACATTTCTGCTATAATATCTACAACAATATATTTTTTTACGAAAGGGTGAGCAAAAATGCCGTTTGAGGTTGCTTTTGACGATAGGGGTGCCGTCGTCACTTCGGATATTGATATTGCAAAAACGCTCGACTGCGGTCAGGCATTCCGTTTCAGCGAAAGTGACGGCGTTTGGCGCGGGGTTGCCATGGGACGAGCCCTTTCACTCGCGCAGGAAGGAAACAAAATCACCCTTTTCGACGTTAGCGAGGAGGAATTTAATTCGCTTTGGCGAGGATATTTCGACCTCGACCGCAACTACGAAATGATAAAAAGTTCGGTTTCCTCCAACGAAATTCTGAAAAAGGCAACCGATTTTTCCGACGGCATACATATTCTCCGTCAGGAGCCGTGGGAGGCGGTTTGCTCCTTCATCATCTCGGCGAATAACAATATCCCGCGTATCAAGGGGATTATTTCGCGGCTGTGCGAGAATTTCGGCGAGCAAATTGCCGACGGGCTTTTCACCTTTCCGAGCGCCGAAAGGATTGCCTCACTCACCCTCGACGACCTCGCGGTGATAAAAAGCGGTTTTCGTGCAAAGTATATTCTCGACGCGGCGCAGAAATTCAGCAGTAACGAAATTGACGTCGAGGCGCTTTATACCCTCCCGATTAACGAGGCGAGAAATGCGCTGATGACCATAAAGGGCATTGGGCCAAAGGTCGCCGATTGCGCCCTCCTTTTTGGCTGGGGACGGGTTGAATGCTTCCCCGTTGACGTGTGGATTCGTCGAGCGATGACTCACTTTTTTGGCGAAGGCGGACTACCGAGCGAAGCGGTGGAATACGCGGGAATCGTCCAGCAGTACCTCTTTTACTGGGCACGAACAACCGGGCTGAAGATAGAATGATGTAATCCCTCCCTTTGCATAAGGGAGGGATTATCCTGCTTAAATAAAAAAACCGCGGTAAACCTCTTGACAAATTGGCGGCGCGGTTTTACAATAATTTCTGTAAACAAGGATTTTTCCGGTAGGCAAGGCTACCACATGGATACGGATTGCTGCCGCGAAGCAGTGGAGACACTGCAAGCCGGTCAACAGGCTATGTCGAAACCAAGGCATAATCTAATGCAATTTCATCGCCATGCGAAGCTGAAGCTTGA
>JAFOCB010000084.1 GCA_017381515.1 Clostridia bacterium
CTGAGAAAACAATATTTTTCGCCTGAGGTCAGACGGTAAATTACTGTATTTGAGTAATTATAACACATAATCGTTAAAAAAGAAACAATTATTTCAAATTTAACTAAAATTGACGAAAAACCTCTGCCGATTTGGTAAAAATATCAAAGAATAATAAGTTTTTTGTCACTTTTGGTTAGATTTTGGTAGCCATTTTCGGTAACATAAAGCATATCTTCGATACGTACACCAAATTCATTTTCGATATAAATGCCCGGTTCGTTGGTGAGAATCATTCCGGGACGGAGAATGGCGTCGCAGCGGGTATTGAAGCAGGGATTTTCGTGAATTTCGATGCCTACGCAGTGACCGAGTCCGTGACCGAAGCAGCCCTCGTAACCCGCGGAATAGATAATATCACGCGCAATCCTGTCAATATCCTTGCAAACGGCACCTGCCTTAACCGCCTTTTCGGCAGCAAGTTGTGCGCGTAAAACGGTGTCGTACACTTTTCTTTGCTTTTCTGAAACAGAGCCGACCGCAATCGTTCTGGTCATATCCGAGTGGTATCCGCCGCAAACTGCGCCGAAGTCCATTGTGATAAAGTCGCCCTTTTCGACCTTTTTGTCGGTGGGGACACCGTGAGGAAGTGACGAATTCTTTCCCGAAACTACGATAAAGTCAAAGGAAACCCCTTCACTGCCGAGTCGTCGCATATAAAATTCCATATCCAGCATAATGTCGCGCTCGGTACGACCCGGTTCGATTCTTTCCAGAATGTATGAAAAGGTATCGTCGGTCATTTTTTGCGCCGATTGGATAAATTCGAGTTCTTTTGCTGTTTTTATGGCGCGCATATCCTCGGTCAATTTGTCAAACTTATCGTCGGTTACAATCTCGATTCCGCACAAAGCGTCTTTGAGCGCAGAAAGTCGGCTGACCGAGGTGGAATACGTTTCGATAAAAATGGTTTTTACCCCATTTTTTTCACAAAGCTCGCGAATTTCCTCGTCGGTGCGACTGCTAAGCATAACCGTACAGTCGGTAACGGTCGACTTCGCCTTTTCAAAATAGCGGAAATCGATTAAAAAATACGCCTCGGTTTTTGTAATTAAAACGGCACCTGCGCTCGATTCAAAACCGGTGTAATAAAATCGATTTTTATCGCTCGAAACCAAAAAAGCCGCGTCGGCAGAAAGCTCATTTTGTATTTTTGTAATTCTTTCTCTAATCATATATAGTTCTCCTATATTAAATTACTATCAACTTATCTCATATTATAGCAAATTATTTTATGCATTTCAAGTTGCTGAAAATTTGCTATAAGCGGCAATATTCACCACACTTATGCTGCGAGAAAAAAGCGAAAACCTCTGCTTTGAAGCAGAGGTTTTATGATTAAATGATTTCTACCTTTATCAAGTTAGTATTACCCGATTCGCCGGTTGTTACGCCGCCGGTAATAACGATTTTGTCCTCGGATTTGAGCGAAAGCTCCTTTTCCGCAATCTTTTTTGCCGTGTAGAAAAGGACGTCGGTGGAGCTGAACTTTTCACAAATGGCGGGAATAACGCCCCACGAAAGAGCAAGTTTTCTCCACGTGGTTTCGTCGGTGGTGAGCCCGATTATATCAACGGGTGAGCGGAATCGCGAAACCATTCGCGCCGTCATCCCCGACAGCGAGCAGGCGACGATTGCCACCGCGTCGATGTCGATTGCCATTCCGCAGGTAGCGTGAGAAATTGCGTCAACGGTATTTCGCGTCTCGAATTCAGCGTTATGAAAGCGCTTTTTATAATTGATGTTGCGCTCGGTGGTTTCGGCAATTTTAGCCATCGACTCGACCGCCTGAATGGGATATTTTCCTGCTGCCGTTTCGCCCGAAAGCATAATTGCGCTTGTCCCGTCGTAAACTGCGTTTGCAACGTCGGAAATTTCGGCTCGGGTGGGACGCGGATTATGAATCATGGATTCGAGCATTTCGGTAGCGGTGATGACCCTTTTGCCGAGCATACGGCATTTTGTAATCAGTTTTTTCTGAATTGCGGGGAGCATTTCGTAGGCGATTTCGACGCCCATGTCACCGCGAGCGACCATTATTCCGTCGCAGTGCTGACAAATTTCCTCGATGTTATCGAAGCCCGACTGATTCTCAATCTTTGCAATCAGCTCGATTTCGTTTGCGCCGAGGGTTTCCAAAAAATTGTGAACGTCAATCAAATCCTGCTTGTTCGAAACGAAGGAACAGGCGATGAAATCCACTCCGTTTTCGATACCGAAGCGAATGTCCTCTTTATCCTGGTCGGAGAGGTATTTTTGCTTCATCACTTTTCCGGGGAAGCTCATACTCTTTCTGTCCGAAAGTTCGCCACCGCAAACCACGGTGGTATGGATATTCGTTCCCTCGACCTCGGTGACTTTAAAGGAAAGCAGTCCGTTATTAAGCAGTATCGTGTCACCGACCGAAAGGTCGTTTGTCAGCTTTTCGTAGCTAACCGAAACCCTTTTTTCATTACCGATGATATTTTCGGTCGTAAAGGTGAAACTGTCGCCGTCATTTAGCATAACGCGACCATTTTCAAAGGTTTTGATTCGGTATTCGGGCCCCTTTGTGTCGAGCATAATCGCAATCGGCAGATTGAGGTCCTGACGCACCTTTTTAATCAGGTCGATGCGCCTTTTGTGGTCCTCGTGCGTGTTATGTGAAAAGTTGAGTCGGGCAACGTTCATTCCCGCTTTGCATAAGCCGATGAGGGCTTCTTCACTGTCGCTTGCGGGACCGATGGTACAAACAATTTTTGTCTTTCTCATACTTCCTCCAAAGAAAAGTCGTGTTATATCGATTTTATGTTTTTTAGCCGTTTTTATTCGTTTTGTCCAGCGTTTTCAGAATTTTTGACATTTCGATAAGCTGTTTTCGCGACGAAACGCCCAGCTTACCATAAATATTTTTGTTATGATATTTGAGTGTATTTTCCTTTATATCCAGTATCGAGAGAATTTCCTTTGATCTTTTGCCCTCGATGTAATAGCCGTAAATCGTTCTTTCGGTATTGGTGAGGGAATCGAGTCCCGAAACAAAGAGGTCGAGCTGCACCTTGAATTCGTCTGAAAGTGAAATTTCCGGTTCCTCGCTGTTTTTTGCCTCGTTTTCTTTTATAAGTTGGCTGAGCTGTTCGCTCGTAACCTGCTTGGAAAGGGTAATTTGTCTTTCACTTTCCTGCAAAAGCATATATAGCCCGAGCAAGAAAAGTTCGCTTATGATGTATGAAATTGATAAAATCTCGAATTCGATTTGCACCAGCTGCTCGATAAGCCAAACGCCGGTATTTACAAAAACGGCGAATACCAAGATAATCGAGTGCACAGTCGAATCAAGTTTCTTTTTGCTGATGGCGTAGCTGATTGTACCTACCATTCCACCGAAATACGAGAGCAGATAGACCAGATATACGGGGTGCAAGGAGCCGTAAACCTTATTAAGTACGGTTATTCCGTCCACCTTTTCAATCCAAACCTGCTTGTAATAAACGTCCAGTATTCCGCCACTTGCCGCCAGTAAAAAAACTGCAATTCCTAACGAAAAAAGGAAAATCGGAAGCCACTTTTTATACTCGATTTTTGTCACTTTGAGAACGACCATAATCACCGACATGGGTAAAAATACCGAACCGAGATATGATAGTCGGTTGGCCATCAGAGCGCTGTCAAGCGACGACGAAACCGAAAGCCAATAGTAGCCAAAATTGACAACCGATACCGACGAAAAGAGGAAAAGAAGCCACTTTTCCTTTTTATGCACAAGCAGATAATAGCCGACAAGCAGTACCAGAGCCAAAATTGCCGCAGCTCCATAAACGATGACCAAACTCGCATTTTTTTCTCCCACGGCGGTACATCCGCACAGAGAAATTGCTACCACAATTGTAGCCGCTATATTAAAAATCAATTTCTTCATACCCAAAAAAATCCTCCTGTGCCGACAATACTTATGCATTCGGTCGGTCACCCTGATAAAATCATTTCCACAAACAAAAAAATATCCGTCCCCACCCTTTTTTATGAAAAAGTGTGGGGAGATGAACA
Organism: Clostridia bacterium; assembly: GCA_017381515.1. Lineage (GTDB taxonomy): Bacteria > Bacillota > Clostridia > Oscillospirales > Acutalibacteraceae > UMGS1976. The sequence goes on from JAFOCB010000084.1 coordinate 4,066, forward strand.
CATAAATTCTGTATAATTACTGTAATAAAAGGGGACGAAATCGGTTTTTTCAGCCGCGAAATAGCCGCGTACCCTTTTAAAAAGTAGCCGTTTAATCGGCAAATTTACATTTATCTAATTTTACCATATCTTTTCGCCTCGGTCAAGGCATCGGGGCATCATTAGCGGCGCATCTTAAGAAAATCAGGAGGAATTTCCATATTATGAAAAAGCTTGTGACAGTTATACTTCTCGTTTTGTTTGTTTCGGTTATCACCCTTTCGGTACACGCGGCAGGCAAGCCGACCATCACCTTGCAGCCACAGAGTCCGAATTATACCGAATACAGTTGTGCGCTTTATACAGTAAAGGCGGAGGGAAACAACCTCACTGCTACATGGTATCTCCAATATAAAGGCAAGGTTTACAACACGTCAAAAACCGTTGAGAGTATGCAGCCGTGGGAAGCTTATGCAGGCGAAACCTATGGCCCAACCCGTGATAAAAACACCTTCTATTTCTCATTCAACGGAATTGAAAAGGAACTTGACGGAGCAGAGCTTTACTGCGTTATTGAGGACGGACACAATGACGTAAAGAGTCAGGTTGCTTTTATTAGCGTTGTAGGTGACGAGGAGGGAGAACCGCCCGAAATTTATTCCGTACCAGCTTCTATCAACGCCAAAAAGGGCGAGTTGGTAGATGTCCGTTGCATAGCAAAGGCACCGTCGGGAGAGCAGCTTACATATTATTGGTACGAAACCTCGACAGGTAAACTCGCTAATATAAAGGCAATTCCCGACGCAAGTGAATACAGCGATTCAATCACCTGCGATACCAGTATGGTTGGTACTCGTTATTACGTATGTATGGTCAGGGCGTCGGGTGGCGGAGCTACGTATTCGAGCGTTATTCCCGTAACCGTAACCGAAAATAAGGAAACTTCATCCGCATCAGAAAAGGACGAGAGCAAGGTAGAGTCTACCGAGCAAAGCTCGGATGAAAGCATAATTTCAGCCGAGCTGACAGTATCCACCGAATCGGCTCAACCGACCGAATCGACCGAGTCGAATGACGATAACGGCGGTAATTTGGTAAAGACGTTGCTTGTCGTGGTAATCTGCCTTCTCATGGTGGCTATCACAGTCGGCATCATCGTAATTATCAATATCAAAAAGAAATAAACCTCACTTAACATAGCGAAAAGGGACGGAGAGCATTTACTCCGTCCCTTTTTGATATTTATTTTTTCAGATATTCGAGCAATCCCTTGCACCCGTCGAAAATGTCGCGATAGGTGGTTTCAAAATCGCCGGTGTACCACGGATCAGCTACGTCACCGCCTCGGTCGGTGAAACTCATCAGCTTTTTGATTTTATTTTCTTTATCCTCGCCGAGCATTCGTGACAGATTGCGTAGGTTGTTCGAGTCCATCGCAATCAGTAAATCGTAGTTGTCATAGTCGGACGGCTTTATCTGGACGGCTCGTTTTCCGTCGCAGGAAAGTCCGTGTTTTGCAAGCTCTCTGCGCGCAGGAGGATAAACGGGATTACCCACTCCGCCGTATATTTCCTCGGTGCTTGTCGCGCATGAGGAAATAAAAAA
>JAFOCB010000085.1 GCA_017381515.1 Clostridia bacterium
ATTTATATGGTACGGTAGATTCGTGTATTTGTATGCTCGACAGCGTCAATCATATTACCGATTATGACGAGCTTTGCGACAGCTTTAAAAAGGTGTCGCTTTTTATGGAAAAGAACGGGCTATTTGTATTTGACGTGAATACCGAATATAAGCATAGCTGCGTTTTAGCCGATAATACTTTTGTTACCGATGATGGCGAACTTTACACCGTTTGGAGTAATGAATGTGACGGGAATATGGTCAATATAATTCTCGACTTTTTTGTAAAAGACGGGGACGTATATAACCGTTTCACTGAGGAGTTTTCGGAACGGGCATATTCGGATGATGAATTAAAAAATGCTCTTCAATCAGCCGGTTTCGAGATGATTGCTATTTATGGCGATATGTCATTTTCCAACCCGTCGATGAATGAAGAAAGAAAAATTATTGTTGCAAGGAAGATATAAAGAATGGGACGTCTTATTAGATGTATTACAAGTGACGGCTGTGTTACCGCTATGGCTGTTGACACGACAGATATAGTTAACGAAGCTGTACGCTTGCACGAAACGAGTGCAGTTGTTTCGGCTGCTCTCGGTCGTCTTTTGACCGCTGCTTCGATGATGGGAAGTGCGCTTAAATCAAGTGTGGGAAGTGTAACTCTACGTATTTCTGGTGATGGACCGATCGGCTCGGTTGTAGCTGTATCCGACTCGAACGGAAACGTTCGCGGTTACGTTGGTAATAACATTGTCGAAATTCCTCTTAATCCAAAGGGTAAGCTTGATGTTGGCGGGGCAATAGGTGAGGGTAACCTTTATGTATTAAAGGACCTCGGAATGAAGGAGCCGTATAATGGTGTAATTCCTCTCGTTTCGGGCGAAATTGCCGAGGATATTACCGCTTATTTTGCCGAAAGTGAGCAGATTCCTACCGTTTGCGCTCTCGGAGTTCTCGTTAACCCTGATTTGAGCGTAAAGGCGGCAGGCGGATATTTAATTCAGCTTTTGCCTACTGCTGACGACGAGATAATTGATAAGGTGGAAAAGAGTATTGAAAAAATCCAGCCCATTACTACCTTATTAAGTAACGGAATGTCGCTCGAAGATATTGTTAAGACCACTCTCAATCTGTTTGATGTGGAAGTGCTTGATGAAAGTAATGTCGAGTATAAATGCACCTGTTCGCACGAGAGAACAAAGAAGGTACTTATGACACTTGGTGCTGATGATTTAGAAAAATTGGCTTCAGAAAGCGAAGTTACAAGCGTAAATTGCCATTTCTGTAATAGCGTTTACGAGTTCACATCAAGCGAGATAAAAGAACTCATAAAAAAATAATAAAAAAGATAAAAAAAGTGTTGACAACGCGGTTGTGTTGTGGTATTATAACTTTCGTCGCCGGCGATACGACAACGTAATCTACCGCGATTTGGGAGCATAGCTCAGCTGGGAGAGCATCTGCCTTACAAGCAGAGGGTCATAGGTTCGAGCCCTATTGTTCCCACCATTTTGGCCCGGTAGTTCAGTTGGTTAGAACGCTAGCCTGTCACGCTAGAGGTCGTGGGTTCGAGCCCCATCCGGGTCGCCAACTGTTTGCCTCTGTAGCTCAGTCGGTAGAGCAGGGGACTGAAAATCCCCGTGTCGTTGGTTCGATTCCGACCGGAGGCACCACGGAATGCGGGTTTAGCTCATCTGGTAGAGCGCCACCTTGCCAAGGTGGAGGTAGCGAGTTCGAGCCTCGTAACCCGCTCCAGAAAAGAAACACCCTTTGTCAATAGACAAAGGGTGTTTCTTTTTTCGTAAAATGATTTTGTGTTGAAATTAAGAACAACTATAATATAATAAAGTCAACACCCTATTAAACTGCAAAGGGGGAATTGTTAATGGGCTGTTTATTTGAGTTAATTTTTGAAGTAATATTTGAATTTTTTATAGATTGCTATATAAAACTTATGCAACTGATTATTCCTGATAATATTATGTCTGAAAGGACAAAGGAAATTATAAAAAATACTGTGACAACGATTGCGTTACTTTTAGTTGTTGTTTTAATTACAGGAATAGTGCTTATTTTGCCGGATGACCCATCTATAAAAATTATTGGAAAATATATGACGTATATACCATTGACTATAATAGTCCTGCAAATTATTTTAGGAATTACGGTTCGGATTGTGAGCCGTTCGAAAAAGTGAAATTATACTGCTTTTAGTCTCCCTTTTGCGCAAAAAATCACTCTTGCATTTGCAAGGGTGATTTTTTTATGCTTTTTCATAAAAAATGACGTAAAAAGATTGTTAAATACTTGACAAACAGCTGACTATGTGTTATTATTGTCTCAAATGAGACAATAAAGGAAAATTTATATGTTTAATGAATACGAACATAAGATTTTTAATGGCGTCAATGCTGATATTTTAAACACCTTTTTGAACGACAGTCGAATTGATAGGCGCTCTTTTGAAAAGGGCGAGGTCATTTTTGCACCAACATCATTTAGCCATAGTATCGGCATAATTACAGGGGGAAACGCCGTCATTCGCCGTACACACTCCGCAGGTGATTCGGTTATACTCCGACGAATCGGTGAAGGTGAAATCTTTGGCGTTTCGGCTCTATTTAGTGAAAGAACTAAATTTGTTAGCGAGATTATCGCCGACAACGATTGCTCGGCTATATTTTTTAGTGAGGATATGATTCGCGAACTTATTTCAAAGGATACAAATTTCGCGATAAATTATATCACAATGCTTAGCAACAAAATTGATTATCTTAACAAGCTTGTTTCTGGATATTCGGCTCAAACTGCGAATGCAAAATTAGCTCATTTTCTGCTTCAAAATGCCCAAAATGATACGGTTTGTATTGAGTACAGCATGACACTTCTTTCTGAACGAATCGGAATCGGCAGAGCGTCACTTTACCGAGCAATCGAGGAGTTTGAAGAAGCGAATATCATAACCCGAAAGGGTAAGAACATCTGTATCACTGATATAGAAAAATTAAAGACGTATATCTAATTCTCGGGAGGAATTTATTATGAAAAAAAGTTTTAGAATTATTGCACTTTTCGCAGTGTTGGTAATGATGCTGTCAATGTTTGCAGGATGCACAAATGACAAAGATAATACCGCTTCTACCGCCGATATTACAAGCAAGGTTGTAGAAAAGGTTAACGTTAACCTTGCCACTTTAAAGGGACCAACAGGAATCGGTATGACATGGCTTCTCGATTCCGCTGATAAGGGCGAAGCACTCAACAATTATACATATACTATTGCAGCTGCACCGGATGAAATTACAGGTAAGCTCGTTAATGGCTCTATTGATATTGCTGCTTTACCGACAAATGCTGCAGCAAATCTTTATCAAAAGACCGAGGGAAAGGTAAAGCTCCTCTCACTTAATACTCTTGGTGTTTTATATATCCTCGAAAATGGCGAAAAGGTAAATAGTGTATCCGATTTAAAGGGAATGACAATCGGCGCAAGCGGTCAGGGCGCAGTACCTGAATTTGCACTCAATTATATCCTTACCGAGAATGGCATTGACCTCGAAAAAGACGTTGAAATCAAATGGTTTGACGAACATTCTGAGCTTGCTACTCAGATGCTCACAGGAAAGGTTAATGTTGCTATCGTTCCCGAGCCCTTTGTTACCACAATTACAATGCAGGATGAAAATATCCGCGTTGCACTTAACGTAACCGAAGAATGGGAAAATGTTGCTGATTGCATACTGTCTATGGGTTGTATCGTAGTTCGCACCGAATTTGCAGAAAAGAATCCGAAAGCGGTAGAAAATTTCCTCAATGAATATCAAATTTCGGTTGATAAGACAAATAACAATATTGACGAAACGGCCGACCTTTGTGTAAAGTATGAGATAGTTGCAAAGAAACCGATTGCTGTTGCAGCAATTCCGCGTTGCAATATTGTAAACATTACCGGCGACGATATGAAGGATCAGATAAAAGGATTCTATGATTTACTCTTTAACTTTAAAGCAGGTTTAATCGGAGGTGCTTTGCCCGATGAAAACTTCTATTACGAAGTGGGCTAAGTTGAATAAATTTATAAAGGTGATTACGGTTTCGGCTGTATGGCTCGGACTGTGGTTTTTGATAAGTGCTGTCATTGATAAGGAGATACTTTTTGTATCTCCTTATCGTGTTGTATTGACATTTGCCGAGCTTGTGAAAGAGCCGACATTCTGGCAGTCTGCACTGATGTCAATTTTTCGAATAATACTCGGTTTTGTAGCGGGTATGATTTTTGGCATAATTTGTTCTATAGCGGCGCATCGATTTGAGTTATTTAAGCTATTTATCACACCGTTTTTTAACGTTGTACGAGCTACCCCTGTCGCATCCTTTATCTTGTTGGCTTGGGTTTGGATTTCTGACAATTCGAATATCCCTATTTTTATATGTTTTTTGATGGTTTTGCCAATAGTTTGGGGAAATGTTACAACCGGACTTAATGAAGTTAATTCGGGATTTTTGGACGTTTCCAAGGTGTTTAAATTTGGCTGGTTTAAGCGGCTAAAACTTGTTTATATTCCGTCGGTTATGCCGTATATTCTTTCTGCGGCAACTACTTCGCTCGGTTTATCACTCAAATCGGGAATTGCGGCGGAGGTGCTTTGTACACCAAAATTTTCGATTGGAAAAGAGATTTATAATTCAAAAATTTATCTCGAAACGCCGAAGCTTTTTGCATATACAACTCTGGTTGTTATAATTAGCGTTTTACTTGAAAAGTTGGTTTTGATGCTTGTGCGACGTACGCTTAAAAAATATAACGTCGGAGGTGAAAAGCATGATTGAGATTAAAAATGTTTCGGTCTCTTTTGGGGATAAGAAAATAATCGACAATCTGTGCATTTCGCTTCCGGATACGGGACTTGTTACCTTTTCGGGTGCATCGGGAAGTGGCAAAACTACTTTGTTGCGCACCTTGCTCGGACTTCAAAATTATAGTGGCGAAATTATCAAGGATAGGAAATTGACCTTTTCGGCCGTTTTTCAGGAATCGAGTCTTTTGCCTTGGCTTACTGCGGCAGAAAATGTTGCCGCAGTTTGCGAAATCAATGATAATAATTTAGAGAAGGCAAAGGAGCTACTCTCGCAGGTCGGTTTTGATGAAATCGATTTTGACAAGCTGCCATACGAGCTTTCTGTCGGCATGGCTAGACGTGTAGCTGCTGCCAGAGCGGTAATGATTGATTTTGATGTTTTAGTTTTGGACGAGCCGTTTGCAGGGCTCGATGAGGATAATATCAGCGCAGTTGCAGACCTTTTACTTTCACAGAGAAATGAGAAGTTGATTATTCTTGTTACCCATGTAGGCGATTTTTCTGCTGATTTTGATTATAAAATTGGTAATAACGATTGATTATATTTCGGTTATATTTTATAATTATATAAAATGATTTAAAAGGTGATTTAAATTGAAAACAATAAATAGCTTTCTGGTTGACCATACTGTGCTTTTGCCGGGCGTGTATTTATCACGTGTTGACGGTGATGCAGTTACCTATGACCTTCGCTTAAAGAAACCAAATAAAGAAAAGGTGCTTGATAACGCGCCTATTCATACAATCGAGCATTTGTTTGCTACTTTTGCGCGCAATTCAAGGCATCAGGATAGCGTAATTTACTTTGGCCCGATGGGATGTAGGACGGGGTTTTACTTTATTGTCCGCGACAATGTCAGCCACAATGAAGTCATTTCTCTAATAAAGGAAGCATTCGATTTTATTTCAAATTACGAAGGAGAAATCCCCGGTGTTAGTGCGCGTGAGTGCGGAAATTATCTTGATCACGATCTTTCAGGAGCAAAAATTGAAGCAACCGAGTATTTAAAGAAACTCCAATCGGTCACCGCTGACGATATTTATTATAAATAATTGTAAATTTTACTTATTTGTGATACAATTATTTTATAAAGCTAATTTGAGAGGTAAAGTAATGGATATTTTTAATGAACAGATCGTTGTAAGAAAGAAGTCGCCTTCTGAAAGTGCGTATAAGTACGGAGTTATTGCTTGCGCTGCATTACTTATATTTATTTTGGTTACTTTCGGTACCTTGTTTTTTATGGGAAAGGCGTATGCTGTATTTATTTTTGTGCCGTATATCGCAGCTGTTGGTGTTTATTACTTGGCAAAGAAAATGTATGGTGCGCTCGATATTGAGTTTGAGTATTGCCTTACTAACGGTCAGTTTGACGTTGATAAAATTATAAATCGTAGTGACAGAAGTCGTATGATTACCTTTGAATGTAAGGATATCGACACCTTTGCAAAGTATGATTCGAGTGTTAATCTTGATTCATTTAATACCCGCATTTTTGCCGCAAATTCTGATAGCGAAAATCTATATTATTTTGTTATCAAAGCTAACGATAGCGGCAAAACAATTGTAATTATTGAACCAAATGAAAAAATGCTCGAAGGGATAAAGCGCTGTATTCCGCGTAACATTTATTTTGATGTATTCGGTAGGAATTAACAGTATCCTATTTGCTTGAATAACAAAATTGTTTGAGTAAAAAGATTGAAAAAATGTTTACGGGGACAGCTATCTGCGTGAAATTATAATTACGCGGTAAGCGTCCCCGTTATTTACAGTTATATAATGCGAAAAATTACCTACCACCTTTATTTATCGGGAGAAATGACTATGATTTATTCACGAAATGAAATTATCTGCATCGAAGATAACTCGGAAAAATTCGGTGTTGATAAATTTACTTTAATGAAAAATGCAGGTCGCGCTGCCTTTGAATGTATTTCTAGACGGTTTTGTAATGTTTCGACGGTGGTTGTGGTTTGTGGTAGCGGAAACAATGGTGGCGATGGTTTGGTAGTTGCTGCTCATTTAATTGAGGCGGGCGTAAAGGTGAAGGTTTATCTCATTTCGTTACCAAAGACCGATGCCGCGAAACTAATGTATAATAATTTGTGTGATATAGATTCAAATGTTATATCAACTGACTTTAATGATTTTGATAATGATTTGAGTCGTGCGGATATAGTAGTTGATGCTATTTTCGGTACCGGTTTTAAAGGTAATGTTGATGAACAAATAGCAGAAATTATCAATGCTATCAATTCATCTAAAGCGAAGGTCATTTCACTCGATTTGCCGAGTGGGGTTGAATGCGATAGCGGAATTATTGGCAACACGTGTATAAATGCCGACCTAACAATATCTTTTATTGCGATGAAACTCTGCCACATTCTTTATCCGGCCGCTGAATACTGTGGTGAGGTCGAATGTGTTGATATTGGTGTGCCAATGAAAGCTTATATACCTGAAACACTCCATATTATTGACGAAAAGGATGTAAAAACACATTTTTCTCATAAACGTCCGATTGTATGTAATAAATATGATTTTGGTCGTGTGACTCTTGTTTGTGGTTCGTACGGAATGGCAGGTGCGGCAAAAATTGCCGCTTCGTCTGCTGTGAAATGTGGGGCGGGTTTGGTTAAAGTATGTTTACCTAAATCAATTTACGAAATCGTATCCGCTAATTTAAGCGAGCCGGTATTTTATCCGTTAAAGGAAAATGTAAGCGGTCGCATCTCGGCTGATAATGTTGAGACACTTTCGCAAATTGTAAATAAATCTGACGCAATTCTCGTCGGGTGCGGTATGGGATGTGATGACGATACAAAAAGTGTTGTTGCTCAAATCATTAACCAAGCAGATTGTGACGTAATTCTTGATGCAGATGGTATAAATTGTATCTCAGGGAACATAAATATTATTAAAAGAGCAAAAGCGGAATTGATTTTAACTCCGCATTTGGGCGAGATATCACGTTTGACAGGCCTTTCGGTCAATGAAATCCAGTCCAATATAATTGATATTGGTAGAAATTTCTCCCATGAGAATAACGCTATTTTGGTGTTAAAGGGACCACGTACGCTGATTTTTGAGCCGGATGATAATGTGTATATCAATATAGTAGCGGACAGTTCAATGGCGACTGCGGGTAGCGGTGATATGCTTGCGGGAATGATAGCCGCTTTCTGTGTTGAAGGTCTTTCCGCAGTTGATGCAGCACGATTTGCGGTCTTTCTTCACGGAAGGTCGGGAGTAATGTCGGCAAAACTTTATTCCCAGCGTGCTACAACGCCTACCACGATGATTAAATGCTTGGAAAGGCTCTTTTTAGAATACGAAACCAACGAAGGTGATTGATTGAGAGCCAAATCAATTTTATTAGTAGCAATAAGCATAGCTTTGTTATGCAGCTGCTCGGTGAAAAAACCGATTGTTCCGATAACGTCTAATTTTAGCGCCGATATACGTATTGAGTACGAGGATCTGAATTGTGGTGGTAATATTGAATTTGTGAATTTTTCGGATTTTACTGTGAATATCACTTCGCCCGAAACACTTAACGGGCTGAAAGTTGACGTTAATGCTGACAAAATTGATGCCGAGTATAAGGGATTGAATTGCACAAATCTTTATGATTTTTCGTCAATTTCGATGTTCTTAAACGCTATGAAAAATATCGATATCACAGCCGATTTTGAGTACGATAACGGCAAAATAATAATCGACGGTTGCAAGATTGACATTGATGAAAAGGGATTTATAAAGCAAATTGAGTTTGATGAATATGATTTAAAAATTTATTTAAGCAATCATAATAAAATTTAGCGTTAATATAAAAAATAAAAAACCGGTTTATACCGGTTTTTTTTTATTTTTCCACTTTGTTTAGATGGTATTGGCTATATCAAAAAATATATTTCAAAAATATTATGTTGTATGCGGCGATTAAACTATGCCGTAATTGGTAAGAATATTTTTGCAAACATTTTTTGGAGTGTGAATATAATGACTATCAAACGAGGCGATATTTATTATGCCGATTTGAGTCCTGTTGTGGGCTCGGAACAGGGAGGAGTGCGTCCTGTTTTAATTGTCCAGAATGATGTCGGAAATAAATATAGTCCTACCGTAATAGCCGCAGCAATAACCAGTCAACGTGATAAAACGCAACTCCCTACACATATCAAGGTTGATGCCGATGAGTCTGGTTTGGCAAAGGATTCTATTGTATTGCTTGAACAAATTCGTACCATTGATAAGCAACGATTAAAGGAACGAATGGGAAGACTCGATAATGGCTCAATGAATATGGTTGACAGGGCATTGTCGGTTAGCTTTGGCTTAAATTCTGAAATAAATACTGTTACATAAACATTGTAGCAGTAAAAAAGCGTTGAAACTATTTTAGTTTCAACGCTTTTTGTTAATTATCTGATTGTGTTTATCGAGAATGCCGTCATTTTGCAATCCCTCTTA
>JAFOCB010000086.1 GCA_017381515.1 Clostridia bacterium
AAGCAAGCACAAGTTTTATCACAGGTATTTGGCGTCAGTCTGGATGAACTGACCGGAAATGATACCAAAGAAGTTATTTACGAAAAGGTAAGCAACACCGAAAAACTTGCGGAACTGATAATAAAAATAATAAAGATTTGGGGAATCATTATCCTCGCTTGCTTGATTATTGCCGTTATTGGCATCATTTTGTTTGGATATGTGCGCGAGGAAGGTTTAGTCGAATTTGAAAACAACGTAGAAAAGGTCACATTTACGGAAGTAGTTGGCGAAGAAACATATATTATCACGATTAGTTCGGACGGCTATTTTGAAGGTATTGGAATGTCTGACGAAATAAAGGAAGAACTTATGGAACTTATAGTTGTGGGCGATCTTCCTACATCCGAAGATAATATTACAGATTATTTCATTAAGCTACGTGAAGGAACGCAGCAAGAAACACCGTAATACGAAAATAAAGACTAAAGATCTGCCCTCGTTTCTTGATAGGACGGGGGCAAACTACCTTAAATGAGTATTCGGTTTGCCACCCTCGCGGCCATATGCGACGTGCTCGAATGCGAAGCGGGGGATATTCTTGAATTTCAGAAAGATGAATAGCCACAAACAATCTAAATAAACCTGCGGTTTGGCTAACTCTATATCCTTTAGGCTTACTTATTTAGGATGAGGTATTATACTAAATATGACAAACATCCTGAAATGTCGATTCTACGCTTCACAAAACAGATTGATTTTAACAGCAAAAAATGTTATAATATAAATAATGTTTTTAAAGGTGGTGAGATCGATTGAATTTATTGCATATGAAACACGCACTTGAAGTGGCAAAGGCAGGGTCGCTCAGCAAGGCTTCGGAAGTGTTGCTTATCGCAGCACCAAATATCAGTCGCTCCATCAAGGAGTTGGAAGCTGACCTCGGTATAACAATCTTTGATCGTACTCAAAACGGCATGAAACTGACACCGGAAGGTGAGGAGTTCCTTGAATTTGCGAAGAGCATTCTCGGACAGATTGATCAGGTAGAGAACTACTACAAGAAGGGACATCCCAAAAAACAAACATTTTCTATCTCAGTTCCACGTGCAAGTTATATTTGCGAGGCATTCGCAGAATTCTCTAAATCTCTCTCCAAAGACGCTGCAGAGATATTCTATAAAGAAACAAATTCCCAACGTACTATAAACAATATGCTTAACCACGATTACAAGCTTGGTATTGTTCGTTATGCGGAAAACTACGATATGTATTTTAAGACTATGCTTGAGGAAAAAGGTTTTACTTACGAACTGATTACCGAGTTTACGTATAAAATTATTATGAGTAAGGATTCACCATTAGCAAAGCTCGACACCATATCCTCTGATGATTTAGTAGATTATATTGAGATTGCTCATGCAGACCCTTATGTACCGTCTATGCCGATATCCAAGGTAGTGAAAGAGGAACTTTCCGATGATATTGACCGTCGGATCTTCGTCTTCGAGCGAACCAGCCAGTTTGAACTTCTCTCAAGGAATTTAGAAACCTTTATGTGGGTATCTCCGATTCCTAAGTCTCTTCTTGAACGATATGACCTTGTTCAAAAAGAGTGTAGCGAAAACCGAAAAATTTATAAAGACTTACTTATTTATAAAAACGGATACAAGCTATCAAAATTGGACCGCCAATTCATAACAGAATTATGTGAATCAAAAAGAAAGTATCTTTAACAGATTATTCCGCCCAACCTTTGTGTAAGGTTGGGCTTTTTGTTTCGATATAGGTATTATCGATATTGATAACACTGATTATCCAAATTAAGAATTTCCGGAATTAAAAATATGTTGTATAACTAAATCATCAAATAAATTCAAAGGAGATTTTAATTATGGCACGTTTTACCTTACCTCGTGATCTCTATCATGGCAAGGGCGCTCTTGAGGCGCTTAAGACTCTTAAGGGAACCCGCGCAATGGTTTGCGTTGGTGGCGGCTCTATGAAGCGCTTCGGTTTCCTTGACAAGGTTGTTTCCTATCTCAAGGAAGCAGGCATGGAAGTTGAGCTTTTTGAAGGCATCGAGCCCGATCCTTCTGTTGACACCGTTATGCGCGGAGCTGAGGCTATGCTCGCGTTCCAGCCAGACTGGATCGTTGCAATCGGTGGTGGTTCACCCATCGACGCTGCAAAGGCAATGTGGATCAAG
>JAFOCB010000087.1 GCA_017381515.1 Clostridia bacterium
AGTAACCGCAGGTAATGAATACACTGTTACTGCTATTCCCGGAGCAAGATATAATTTCGCAGCTTTTGTTGACGCTAGCGGAAATGTTCTTTCGACCGAGCCCGAATACAAATTCACCGCAACATCAGCTACATATATCAAAGCAACCTATATCGCAAAGATTTATTCAAATTGGTCTATCACCGCTACAGAAGGTGGTTCAATCAACATTGACGGCGTTGCTATGGATACAAGTGCTGAGTACGAGGTTGGTACAACCGCTACTGTTGAAGCTATCGCCGATGAAGGTTACGCCTTCCTCTATTGGACAAATGAAAAGAATGAGGTTATATCTGACAGCGATACAATAATAGTTACATTTGAAAACGCTGTTACATATAAAGCCAACTTCTCAAATGATCCCCTCGACCTTCTCAACTATGAACTTTCGAATATCAAGAAGGTACTTATTGACACCTTTGTTAACGGAGATTGGACATTTACAAACAACCAAACTCCCTCCGATAACAACAGCTACGTTAATAAAGATGGTACAATGGCTCTTTCGACAAGAGGTACCGCAACTGCAACAAATATAAATGTATATGATTTAAACGATGGATTCAATTTCGTTGCTGATTTAGATTTCTCAGGTCATGGACATAAATTCAGCGAGAGCTATATCAGAATTGGTGATCTTGCATTCATGTTTACTGCTGCAGGACCTTCCTCTCCTGTATATATTCAGTTGTACAATTCCGCTACAAGCAGCAGAATCGCAACAACCGAAGCAATCTCAACAACCATGCTTGATGGCGCACTCAATAGAAACTATGCTATCTTCGTTGATGCTAATGGCAAATTAACAATGAAGATTGACGGAAAGCTTATTTCCTGGGATAACAATTCTACATTTGTTGATGTTTCATCGATTGATTTCTCTGAATCAGCCATCGCTCTCTGTCAGGGTTGGGTTTCATCATCACATTGGGTAGTTAATACTCAAAAGAGCATTTCACTTACCCAGAGCGTTCCCTACGCAACAGTTGATGCTTTCCAGAACTATATCGACACAGTTGATACCGACGACGAATACGCATTCACAAAAGCTAAAATGTGGTATGCTATCGTTGAGGAACAGGGTTCGAAAAATCTTGTTTCACAGTTTGACACCTTCAATTTCTATAAGGCAAAGTACAATATTGACAGAACCGAAGGCGGTAAAATCATCGAAAATGATGCCGAATTCGTTAACGATTTCAAGACCACAAACCGTATCGCAGTCGGAACCGTTCTAAACCTCAAAGCTCAGGCCGATTCAGGATACACCTTCTCTCACTGGGCTGATGCTGATGGCAATATCAAGTCATACGAAACATCACTTACTGTTGTCCTTACCGAACAGCCCGTATCCGTAACAGCTGTTTTTGCAAAGGATACCGCAGTTAACGGCGACAACGTTACAATTTACTTCAAGAATCGTTCAAACAAGATCGTTTCTTCGACAGTAGTAAAATATGGCGCAACCGTTACCCTTCCTGATGCTTCACTTGCTGCTTGCTACGGATACACAGTAAACGGTTGGTTGGTCAACGGCGAAATTGTTACCTCAGGCACCTTTGTTGCTACCGAAAACGCAATCATCGCTGCTGACTATACAAAGAATTCGACCACATACAAGGTAATCATTAACAATGCAGTTAAGGAAATCTATTCATACTATAACTACAACGATCTGATTTCTATTACATTTGATGATTCACTTCTCGGTGACGACGAATACTTTGGCGGTTGGATTAACGAAAATGGTTCAATCGTTAGCTACGATAAGAATTACTCATTCTATGTTGGCGCTGATACCACCATTTCGGCTATCGTTTCTACCGACGCAGCTGAATCGGTACCCACAATCAACGTAACCGACGCTTCATTGATCGAAAATGGTCAGAGAGCTTCCTTCCTCACCGAAAGATATGTTCCTGCCGGCTACACTTACGTTAACGCAGGCGTAATCTTCACAGCAGGAGAATACGACGAGCTCACACTCGATGCAGTTGATAATACTGCAATTTATTCGAGAAGCGTTTCTTCTACAAACGCTAACGGTCAGTTTAGACAGACAATCGGTTCGTCAACAGGCGCTGAACTCAACGTTTCGCTTGTTGCTTACCTCACATACTTGGATGCAGAAAGCAATCTCAATACCATTTACACCTCTGCATACTCGCTGACAATAAATCAGCAATAATTAGAAAGGAGATATTGTGAAAATGAATAAATTTATTAAAAGAACCATCAGCACCATCCTTTCTATCTGTATGCTGATTTCAATGTTTTCCCTTCTCGGCACAGTTGCATTCGCAGAAAGTGAATACGACTCGGGAAATATGCTAAAAGCATTCTTTACCAAAAACTTCTGGAACGCCGATCCTGAAAACACCTCAGCTTTCGAGCTTGCTGACGGATCAATCAAGTTAACCAGAAACTTCACAAAAGAAATCGGCAGCTATAAAAACAATGGATTTGAAACCATGTTTAAGACTGCAGGCGGTTTCGAAATCACCTTCCGCGCTAATGAAGATGCTAGCGAAGGATACGTATTAGGTGTTCAAGCACCTACTAACACAGGTAAACATTTGAATCAGTCGTTCTACATCCGTAAGGCAGATAGTACCGTTTGGCTCGCATCAAGCGGCGCTATCAGAAACGACTTTAAGCCGGGCGAATGGGTAAAGCTTTCTGTAAACTTTATTGATAAAGACGGCGCAACCGAAATCGAATTCAAAATCAACGATTACAAAATTGACTTTGCTCTTTCAAGTGAAACCGCTAAGTCCAGCAACGCTGATTTAGTTAAGAATATCGACGTTAGAAACGGTAACTTTACCGACTATGCACCTGTTAACCAGGATAACTCATATATCAAGGTTCGTCCTTACTTCAACGGCGGATTTGAGTCATCACCTAACAAGGATAACCAGATGTACTTTGCTTCCATCGACAACCTCGATAAGGTAACAAGCGGCAACTACGTTACACGTATCGCTTGTGTCGGTGACTCAATCACTCAGGGTGTAGGCGCAAGCTATACCACCACCGCTTACGTTGCTAATCTTCAGAAGAAGCTTGGTCCTAACTATGACGTTTATAACTGTGGTGCATCAGGAAATACCGCTATGACAGGAACCTGGGCTCGTTACACCATCCAGGTAATCTATTATTCCGCAATGCTCTTTAAGCCGGATTACGTTCTCTATGCACTCGGCACAAACGATGGTCAGTCGTCTTACTGGGATAACTTTAACTACTACGGACCTACACCTTCGAGCAATAATGTAACATGGCAAAAGGTTAAGATTGCAACCGACGAAAATGGTGAACACATTGGTTCAGTAACCTATGCCGACGATGGCGTAACAATTAAAGAAAAAATCACCATCGAAAACGGCACTTACACCTATTACTTCGTTGCTCCCAATGGCACAGCTCATACATACGAGCTTTATAAGGACTCTGAGGAAAGATTTATTGCTGAATCAAATGAAATCATTGATTCCTTTGTCAACAACCCCTATCACGGAAACTACGGCACAAAGGTTATTGTCTCATCTGTAATGCACACTTGGGGCGATGTAAAGAAAGATTGGGATATGCAGGCAGAAGCTTTTGAAGCACAGAAAAAGCTTGCAGATCGCAACGAAAACATCATCGGTATCATTGATAACTTTACAATGACCGAAAAATACAATGAGGACAAGAATTCAGAAAATTACTACACAGCATTTGCTGACGATGGTCTCCATCCTAACACAGCAGGTCACGGAATCCTCGCAGATAACATTTACAACTATCTGAAAACACTCGATTTGTCAAAGGATGATGAAGCACTCACCTATCCTAAAAACGGAAACGAGTACTCAGATGCTATCATCCGTGAGCTTGATTCAAGCATCAACTCAACCTACTTCACAGCTTCAAACAGAGATTCCAGCACAACAACCACTACAAATAAAATTGAATACAACACTGTTTCATCCAGAAGCAAATTCAATTTAGGTTACCAGTTTGATGCAAAAATCTCGATGGCTTATTCAAGCGGTGTTATGGCCGGTACTTACAGCGCAGACACAACCGACTACACCTACACCCACGACGTAAGACACGGATTTGGTGATCTCCAGCTCCGTATGTGGCGTCTCAAAGCAGATACCAATGCAATAACCTACGTATTCGGTTTATTCTATAAGAACAAGCTTGTCGGTGAATATCAGACATACATGACCACCGATACATCATACGGCACCACAAGCGGTGACAGAATCGACCTCGATATGTCATATAACGACGGTAACGTAACCGTTACTATGAAGCGTGTATTTAAGCCGTACTCGAAGACAGGCGTTGAAACATGGGATCTTTCCAGCGCCCCAGCTATAGAAGTATATTCAATCGATAAGGAAACCTTCCTTTCATCAATTGGCGCTACCTCTGCCCCGATGATCAACTTTGCAAGATTTACTTCATCAGGTCGTTATGCTCAGGGTGCTTCTCTCGTAGCACTTTCACTTAAAGCTACCGGTGAAGAAATCAGCTACAATGTTCAGACAACCGAAGGTGGTAAGATCTACTCCAACGGCAAGATATTTGACAACACCGAAAAGCACTACGAAGGTGAAGAAGCACACCTCAAAGCTGTAATCGATGACGAAACCTACTATCGCTTCAATAGCTGGCAGGATAGCAACGGAAACGTTCTTTCTACCGACACCGAATACCACGTAGTATTCACCGATGGCGTTGACGTTGTTGCCGTATTTGACAAGATTATTTACAGCGATTACTCAATCACTGCTACAAATGGCGGTCAGATACTCATGGATGGCGAAGCATTTGTTGACGGAACCCTCTATGAAGTTGGTTACGAGCACACAATCTCAGCCGTTGCTGACAAGGGATACACCTTCGCAGGTTGGAAGAATGCTAACGGTGAAATCGTTACACTTGGTAACGATTACACATTCGTTATCGGCACTACACTTTCACTCGAAGCTTGCTTTGTAGAAACCAAATATGCTAACTCGTTCAACATTTCTGCAAACGGCGGTCGTTACGACTTTGTTGCTCGCGATAAGTATGTAATCGGTTCATACATCCAATTAGCTGCAATCGCTGCTGATAACTATGTATTTACCGGATGGTATGATGCTAACAACAATCTCGTTAGCGAACAGACCATCTTCTACTACGAAATAGGCGCAGAAAACAATCTCATTGCCAAATTTGATTACGTACTTGAATCAAAGTTCACAATCACTGCAAACAATGGTTCGGTTACAGTTAACGGCGGTGCATTTGATGCTAATGCAACATACTACGCAGGTGATAACTATGAACTTACCGCAGTTGCTAACGATGGTTACACCTTTAAGTACTGGATCATCAACGGTGTGATTTCTTCATCAGATGAAACCATTACTATCAAACTTGCTGCTGTTTCTAACATCGAAGCAGTATTCGCAAACGGCGATGTTGCAACAGTTACCGTCAAATTCGTAAACAGAGCTAACGAAATCATTTCCGAAATGAGCGTAGCAAAGGGTAGCGAAATCACTCTCCCCTCTCTCCCCACATCATTTGGATACGCTTATGACGGCTGGATGGTTAACGACGAGTTGGTTGCAGCAGGTGCAAAGGTTATCATAAACGATGATGTTATTATCACTGCAAACGCAGTTGTTGATAACAAGAAGTACACTGTTACTGTATTCGGTTCAACCGATGACGAAGGTCATACAGGCGAATACAGCTATAATGATAAGATTACACTTCACTTTGATTCGCTCATTCTCGGCGAAGGCAATTACTTTGGCGGCTGGGCAAACGAAAGAAATGAAGTTATCAGCTACGCTGAGATTTACACCTTCTTTGTAGGTACTGACGTTAATGTTTCGGCTATTATCCTCGATAACAAGGCAACTCCGAAGCCCGTTATAGCTATCACAGACACTGCTGTAATCGACGGCGGTAAGAAGGTTTCATTCCTTTCTGAACGTACAGTTCCCACAGGTGTTAAATTCGTTGAATCCGGTGTTATCTACACATCAAATTCAAGTCTTGCTGACACAATGACACTCGAAAATATCGGTGGTGCAATTCGCAGCAAGTCTGCAAGCTATAATACACCTAACGGTCAGCTTAGAATGACCCTTTCGTCGAGAGAAGGTACTGCTATCACAGTTTACCTCAGAGGTTATTTAACCTATATCGAAAATGGCGAATACGTTACAATCTATACCAACGTTTACTCTGCATCAACAGTTGCGTCGAGCGACATTGATACAGGTATCGAAGAAGGCGAAGATTTCGATTTCTAATTTCAGTATAACAACCTAAATAAACAATCAGCGTTTTGGAAAATCCAAAACGCTGATTTGTTTTTTTATGTATAAAATAAGCGACACAGAAAAATCCGTGTCGCTTTTATCATATTATTATATTAAAGTGTAGCTGCCATTACTGCCTTAATTGTGTGCATTCTGTTTTCTGCTTCATCAAATACAACCGAGCATTTATCCTCGAATACCTCGTTTGTAACCTCCATAGAATCGCGTGAAAATCTCTCGCACATTTCCTTGCCGATCACAGTATTCTTATCGTGATATGAAGGAAGGCAATGCATAAATATTGCATTCTCGCCGGCATTTTTCATAATCTGCATATTAACCTGGTATGGTGAAAGCTCATTGATGCGCTCCTCCCAAACCTCAACCGGCTCACCCATCGAAACCCAGATGTCAGTATAAATTACATCCGCACCCTTTGTAGCAGCTATTGGATCTTGCTCGAATTTAAGAACCGAACCTGTCGTCTTTGCGATTTCTTGACATTCGGCAATCAATTCGGTGCTAGGAAAATACTTTTTCGGTGAGCAAGCGGTGAAATTAAGTCCCATTTTTGCACAGCCGACCATGAGTGAATTGCCCATATTAAATCTGGCATCGCCCATATAAACGAAGTTGATGCCCTTTAACCTGCCGAATTTTTCCTTTATCGTAAGGAAATCGGCGAGAATTTGTGTAGGATGAAATTCATCAGTCAAACCATTCCAAACGGGTACAGAGGCGAATTTCGCTAATTCTTCGACAATTTCCTGGCCAAAGCCACGATACTCAATTCCGTCATACATTCCCGAAAGCACCCGAGCAGTATCGGCAATGCTTTCCTTCTTACCAATCTGGGAACCGGACGGATCGAGATAGGTTGAGCCCATACCCAAATCACGAGCGGCAACCTCAAAGGCACAACGTGTCCTGGTGCTTGTTTTTTCAAAAATGAGCGCTACATTCTTTCCCTTGCAAAGCTCGTGAGGAATTCCCTGCTTTTTCTTTGCCTTTAAATCGGCGGCAAGGTCGATTAAGTATTCAATTTCATCGCTGGTATAATCAAGCAATTTGAGAAAATCTCTACCTTTTAAGTTCATGTCAGTTCCTTTCAGCTTTTACAAGCATTTTTTAAAACTTCGAGTGCATTTATCAGCAAATCGACAGGAATATTAAGCGCAGGAAGAATTCTAACCTTGTTTTTCGCCTTTAAAACGAGGACTCCATTTTTCATACATTCTGCCACAACTTCGCTTGCATCCTTTTCAGTTTCGATGCCAAGCATAAGTCCCATTCCACTGATTGCCTTAATTCCTTCTGCGCCCGTGAGTGAATCAAAGATGATTTGAGACCTCTTAGCAACTCCGTCAAGCAGTCTGTCGTCAATTCTGTCAAGCACGTTTATTGCGCCCGCACAACAAATAGGATTACCGCCAAAGGTAGAACCGTGAGTACCGTTTGTCAAAACGTCCATCGTTTTTTCGCCAAAAAGGGTGGCTCCAAGCGGCAGTCCTCCTGCAAGTCCCTTTGCCGTGGTGACAATATCGGGAGTAATTCCGTAATTCATATAGCCATAAAGCTTTCCGCTACGTCCGTTTCCGATTTGAACCTCGTCGGCAATTAGCAAAATATCTTCCTTTTCGGCTATTTGGGCAAGTTGCTTAACAAATCCAGCATCAAGCGGCATTACACCGCCCTCACCCTGAACAACCTCAAACATTATTGCGGCACATTTATTAGTGCAAACTAATGATTTCACCGACTCAATATCATTCGCATTTGCGTATAAAAAGCCGTCGGTCAGCGGGTTAAACATTGTGTGAAAAACGTCCTGTCCAGTAGCCGCCAAGGTTGTCACAGTGCGTCCGTGAAAGCTGTTTTTTAGAGTGATGATATTGTAATATTCCCCGCCCTTTTTATCCTGGGCGTATTTACGTGCAGTTTTTATAGCACATTCATTGGCTTCGGCACCGGAGTTTGAGAAAAACACCTTTTTCATGCCAGTACGATTGCACAATTTTTCAGCAAGAATAGCACAAGGTTCACTATAATACAAATTCGACACGTGAGAAAGCTTTTCTGCTTGAGCAGAAATAACATCCGCCCACTCATCATCGGCGACGCCAAAGGTATTTACCGCAATTCCTGTACCGAGGTCGATATATTCCTTACCTTCGTTATCGTATAGGAGAGAGCCCTTTCCGCTAACTAATTCGAGAGGGAAACGAGCGTAAGTATCGGCAACATACTCCTTATCAATTTCAAAAATACTATTCATCAGAATCATCCCTTTTGAACATTGTACCGATACCTTCGTCGGTAAGTGTTTCGATAAGTATTGAATGAGGAACTCGTCCATCAATAATAAACACCTTGTTTACTCCCCATTTAATTGCATTAGTGCAGCATTCCATCTTTGGTATCATTCCGCCGCTAATAATTCCGTCAGCGACCAATCTTTCTGCATAGCTAAGGGAAATTTCGGGAATAAGAGTTGCCGGGTCATCCTTATCCATCAAAATACCACTAATATCGGTGAGCGAAATGAGACTTTCCGCCTTTAACTCTCCGGCGATTTTAGCAGCCGCAGTATCGGCATTGATATTATAAACGTTGCCCTCATTATCGCAACCAACGGTTGAAACAACAGGGATGTAACCGCGCTCTAATACGTCAACAATCGGCTCAACGTTAATCTTCTTTATATCGCCGACAAAGCCAAGCTGCTCGTCCTTCATTTCAGCTTCAATCATGTGTCCGTCAAGTCCCGACAGGCCGATTGATTTGCCACCCTTTAACTGAATGAGATTGACAAGTCCCTTATTGATTTTTCCTGCCAAGACCATTTGAACGACCTCGGCAGTTTCCTTATCGGTTACGCGGAGACCGTTAACAAATTCGGTTTCCTTGCCAATTTTATTCAGCATTTCAGTAATTTCGGGACCACCACCATGAACGAGCACAACCTTTACTCCAATAAGGGATAAAAGTACTATGTCACGGATAACAGAATCCTTTAACTTTTCGTTTATCATAGCGTTTCCGCCATATTTGATTACAACAATCTTGCCATTATATTGCTGAATATACGGCAGAGCGTGAACAAGTATTCTCGCTCTCTGTGAATTTGAAATCTGCATTATTTTATCCCCCATTAAATCAGGTGCGATAATCACCATTGATTTTTACGTATTCATAAGTCAAGTCACAACCCCACGCTGTGCTGGAATATTCGCCATCATTGAGGTTAATCGAAATTGTGATTTCCTTTTCAAGCAGGATTTCCTTTGCCTTTTCTTCCGAAAAGTCAATTCCTGCACCATTTTTGCATACTGGGATTTCGCCCTTATTCGAGATAAACGAAACATCAATCTTATTAACGTCAACGTCCGCTCCGCTATATCCGATTGCACAAAGTACGCGTCCCCAATTTGCATCAGCGCCAAACATAGCCGCCTTTGTCAGCGAAGAACAGATAACGCTCTTTGCTACCGTCTTTGCGATTTCCTTTGTATTTGCGCCGATTACACTGCATTCGAGCAATTTTGTAGCACCTTCGCCATCACCTGCAATCATTCGGCATAGATGAACTGTCACTGTATTAAGCGCCTTCATAAACGTTTCAAATTTTTCGTCGTCGGCGGTGATTTCTACATTACCTGCCATTCCATTAGCAAGTACACAAACCATATCGTTTGTTGAAGTATCTCCGTCAACACTAACCATATTGAATGTATCGGCAATATCCGATGAAAGCGCCTTTTGAAGCATTTCGGGGCTGATTGCGCAGTCGGTTGTGATAAAGACGAGCATCGTCGCCATATTGGGATGAATCATTCCCGAGCCCTTTGCAATTCCGCCGATTTTACACTCAACTCCGTCTATTTCGAAGCTGACAGCTACCTCCTTCGGTACTGTGTCGGTGGTCATAATTCCCTCGGCAGCTGCATCACCATTTGCGCCAAGTCCGGAAACAAGTGACGGAATACCATTCTTTATCGGGGTAATATCAAGCGGTTGACCGATAACACCTGTCGATGCGACAACAATGTCTGATGATGAAATTTTAAGCTCGTTTGCGATTAAATCGCTCATTTCCTCAGCAATTTCGATACCGTTAGCGTTACAGGTATTAGCATTTCCGCTATTGCAAATTACCGCCTGAGCATAGCCGTCCGATAAATGACTCTTTGTAACCGTCAGAGGAGCGCCCTTAACCAGATTGGTGGTATAAACAGCGGCAGCCGATGCCTTTACCTCGCTAAAAATGAGTGACAAATCCTTCTTTGTTCGATTTTTTCTGATTCCGCAGTGTACTCCGTTTGCGGTAAATCCCTTTGCGGCACAAACACCGCCACTAATAATTTTCATAATTTCCTCACCTATTTATCAACCTATTATAAATCGAGACCGGTCGTTTTATCCGTGCCGAGAACCATATTCAAGCACTCGATTGCGGCGCCTGATGCACCCTTTCCGAGATTGTCATAACGTGCTATAAGTAAAATTCGGTCATCATTACCCGATACTGTAATTTGCATCGAATCCTTATACGACATTCCGGCAGCCGAAATAAATCCTTCTTCATCAATTTCGTCGCTATATTTCACAATTGATGAATTATACATTTCACTATAAATCTTTTTAATATCAGAGATGCTCTTTCCCTCGCTCAGCTGACTGCTGAAAAGCGGAACAGTAACAAGCATACCTGAATAAAAATCAGAAACAATCGGGCAAAAAATCGGCTCATTTTCGAGTCCTGTTATTGCCTTCATTTCCTTTAAATGCTTGTGCATTTGCTTGATTCCGTACTGACGCGGTGCCGACAAAAGAGCGCTTTTACCCTCGCCTTCATACTCGGCAATCATATTCTTTCCGCCGCCACTGTAACCAGTAACCGAATGGCAGGTCAAAAGTGTATTTTTATCAATAATATTAGCATCAATAAGCGGCTTTACAAGTGCAATAAATCCGCCTGCGTGACAGCCGGGGACTGCAATTCTCTTTGATTTGGAAATTGCATTATCAAGTTCGTTGCTTATTTCGGGAAAGCCGTAAGTCCAATCAGCATCAGTTCGATGTGCCGTTGAGGTATCGATAACTACGGTATTATCGTTATCAATCAGCGACACCGCTTCAATTGCGGCAGCATCAGGAAGGCACAAAAAAGCAATATCAGCGCTATTGAGCGCCTTCTTTCGCGAATCGATATTCTTTCTCTCTGCTTCACAAAGGGTGATAATTTCTATATCATCGCGACCAGATAATCTTTCATAAATTCTGAGCCCTGTTGTTCCTGCTTTTCCGTCGATAAAAACTTTCTTTTTCATTATTTATACTCCAATATGCAATTATACGCCAATAATATGCATAAATTATACAACTTATTGCATATTAAGTCAATTATTATTTATAAATATACATTTTAATTATCAAAAGTGTATATTTTTTATTACCAAACGCATTAACATTTGTGCAAAGATAAGCAAACATTAACAAATTAACGGATATACAGATGAATATGCTGTATATCCGTTGCCATCATTTATAAGCTTCGAGGCGGTAAATAGGCATTCCCTGCTCGGAAAAGCGCCTTTCGTATTCGGTTACGATATTGCCCTCGAAATCGCTTGCGTGAAGGTCGAGCGAAACATTTTTTAGCTTATATCCTGATGAAGTAAATTCTTCGATTGAATATTCAAAAAAGTGCATATTATCCGTTTTTTGATGAATTTCAGCTCCGTCACAAAGAAGTCGGTCATAAATTTTCAAAAAGCGGCTATTTGTAAGTCGGTGGGTTGCGTAAGTTGACTTTGGATACGGGCAAGAAAAATTGAGATAAAGCTCGGTCACACTCTTTTCCTTTAAAAGTCGAGGCAGATATTCTGCGCTCGTTTTAATGAACAGTACGTTTTTGAGCTTTAATTCCTTTGCCTTTTCGCAAGCCAAAACAATAACGTTTGCCGTCTTTTCTACTGCGATGAAGTTGATTTCGGGATGGCGAATTGCCATTTCGCAGACAAACTGCCCTTTTCCGCAGCCAATTTCTAGCCGAATCGGATTATTATTGCCGAAATACGCTTCGAGGTCGATATAGTTTACATCGGTAATCTCGTTAAAATTGGGCTTGTCGGTCATATACTCGATTAAATTACCCTTGCATTCCAAAAGCCGCGATTCGAGATACTTCTTTTTTCTCATTCTCATAAATTAAGAAAATCCTTGCGATATTTGACACCGAACGCTTCGGCAAGCTCAACCATTTCGCTATCCTTTATTGTATTGATGCGCTTGCTATTGCAGGTGAGCATAAAGATTTGGGCTGCCTTTTCGACAGTTTCGATGAGTCCAAAGGTCTCGTCCATTGTTTTACCTGCGCCGTAGATTCCGTGCATTCCCCAGATAACAAGACGGAATTCCTTCATTTTTTCGGCGGTTGCTTCACCGATTGAGTTGTTTCCGCAAAGCATCCACGGCAATACACCTACGCCATCAGGAAATACTACGATACACTCGGTGCACATTTCCCAAAGGGTGTGTGTAATTTTCTTTTCATCCAGCTCATGAACAAAGTTCATTGCTAGTGTATTTGTCGGGTGTGAGTGCATAACTACGCGGTTTTCGGGGTCGACAGAAAGTCGTGCCACGTGGCTCATCAAATGAGCCGGAAGCTCGGAAGTAAACTTTCCTCCGTCGGCATAGCCCCACAGAAGCTCTGCTGTTGTGCCATCATTTGAGATACGAATAATGCCGAGATTATTTTCGGGATCCTTTTCTACATTCTTAAAATACTTGCCTGTGCCGGTAACGATGAAATACTTTCCGATGAGTGGCTTTGCTTCAAATCCGATGGGAATGGTGCGAATAACCTTGTTCACATCAAGATACTCGGCTACGTCAGTTTCATCAAGCATATAGCTGATATTTCCGCCATTACGCTCGTCCCAGCCGAGACGGTACATATTAGCCGTTGTTTCCATCATTTCGCGTACAAAAGGCGCTGTAAAAATATCCTTCATTTTATCTCCTCCGCAACTCGCAAAATTGTCATTTGTTATCAAAAAATTTTGCCGAAATTTATCATTATATCAATCTTATACATTATATTGAAAACGGGTGAATTTGTCAATAAAATTCACCCGTTTTAATCAATATTCTATTTTTGCGGAATTAGTAGTACCATGCCCTTGTCAACCTCGTTATCTGAAAGCCCATTTATAGCTGTCAAATCATCA
Source organism: Clostridia bacterium (assembly GCA_017381515.1). Lineage (GTDB taxonomy): Bacteria > Bacillota > Clostridia > Oscillospirales > Acutalibacteraceae > UMGS1976. The sequence continues at coordinate 13,598 of JAFOCB010000087.1, forward strand.
ATATCCGTATTAAATTTACGGGCAACATCCCACACCCGCTCTCTTTGATTAGGGTAATAAATTACGAGCCGCGAAAAGTCGTCCTTCTGCTTCACTTTTGCTTCCATCAGCTTTGCTTCAAACAAGGCAGACATTTCGTTCACGCAAACAAGCTCGGTATGCAGGGCAAGATTGATTTTTATATCCACCGACGTCGGCATAAAACTATGTTCACAACCGAGAGAAACAACCTGTGGCGGTGTAATTTCGGTCACGCCGTCATTACAGGGATGCTCGTAATCAAATTCAAGCTGCTTTTCGTAAAAACGAGGGTAATTGTCGGCATCAACAGCGAGAATATTGACAGTACCAATACCCTTTACTACCACGGAATTGCCGTCAATATCATAGTGCGTTATCCTCGGCTGACACCACATATCAATAATTTCGTTGATATTGTCGGTGCCAAACTCAACATTTCCCTTGCAAACAAAATTATCATATAACGTCGAATCAACCTTTTTGAATTTGACGGATTTATGTTCGAGCTCCATGTCACAATCGGTCGAATAAGCATCAAGTACAATCGGCACGTCAAGGTTGCAATAAGCTGTTGCGCTAACGGTAAGCTTTGCAGAAAGTGAAATGGTTGAAATTTCCCCTGCCGCCGATGTATGAGTTTTAACCTCTAATTCATTGATTTCGATTTCTGCAGTAGCCGTGCAGCTATCGTTAAGGCGGTCAATATCGACTATCTGACTTATCGGCATAGACGAAGTGAAGTGTTCGGGTTTACCATCGTTTTCGCCGATATAGAAAAAGCTAGCGGTAAGTTCTCCCTTAATAACAACTTTGTTGCCGATAATTTTCGCTTCGTGAGCTATAGCTCTGGCATCGGTACGAAGAAGGGTTTTTATCGGACTATTGTTTGACGGCACCTCAATTTCGTCGCTAAAAAGTATGTATTTCTCACCCACTCCCATTGGTGTTGTCGCAGGTGTCGATGACAATAAAGTATGAACCGACGGCGAATCAATATCCGCGACAATATTATGCTCGCAAACTGTTGTAACCGAAATATTCAGATTGAGAGATGCGTGAACGTCCACCCTCCTCTTTGAAATGGCACGGCAATTAACGTATTCGGTGGTCATAACCACCTTTGCCGATGCATTCGAAAGCATATTATGAAGCGGTACCTGACGACTAAAATGAAACTGATGCTCGTGACAACGAACCTGACTACCATCGGTATAGAATAAGCAAAGCTCAGCAATTCCGTCGATATTAAGCATGTCGCCATTAAACGACTTTTGTGCTGTTCGCGGCTCAATAACGCACTTAATAATGCGGTCAATATCGGGACAATAATCGGGCAAGGTAAACTCGGTGTCAATCGGCTGCTCTAAATTTTGGTTAAAAACCGGGTCAGTGACATATACATTTTGTTTTACAATGTTATACTCCATTTGTAACTGCTCCTTTTTAATAATACTGATAAAATATATTCGCAGCGTACAAAAGGTATGCAAAAAAAGTGAGAAAACCTTTTTTATCGGTTTTCTCACTTTTTAAAATTATGTATTATTCTCCTTTTTTATCCCGAATAAAAGACGAAGCAGACCAGACAACATTTTTGGACTTTTTACTAGAACTACCTTCATAAATTCCAAACCCCTTAATCAATATTTGTAGCAGGTGAAACCGAGTAAAATCAGCGATATTACGAGAAAAATTATAAGGCAAATGGGCGGCAGACAAAAGGCCGCAAGCAACCCAAACGCAAAGCATAATGCACCTACACCGCTATTACATCTTCTCCTGTTGTTATATCGCCGCATAAAAAAATCACCGCCTGCTTTTCTTTACCATTGTATGCAGGCGGTGAAAATGTGTTAATCCTTTGAAATTATATAGAGCAGCGTTCCGTCGTTTACCGAAATTTTTGCCACATCGTCATAAAATTCATTACTAATTGCGAGAGTTTTATCGCGATAGATGGTCGCATTTTCGAGCGGGTATTTTACCCCGCTTATTGACACCGAGCCAACCTTTTCATCAAGTGGAATAAGTGATAAAAATGAATTTTCTCTCTTTCTAATGGATAACGTCTCGTTTTTTATAATTCCAATTTCATTCTTTTCGTTAATAATTCGGGCGCATATACCTTGGTTATGCAGATATTCGAGGGTAAAAATATTACCGAGTGTGTGATCCATTCTACTTCCGATTGCACCGAAAATTACAACCTCATCGGCACCCTTTTCTACCGCAATTTTTGCCGCGGCGAAGGTATCGGTATCGTCCTTTTCGCAGGGTAATGTTATGATTTCGCTATACATATTTCGGTCGATTTTACCCGCGGAATCAAAATCACCAATAAGAATATCCGCGCGAAATCCAAGCTTTTCAGCATGACAAATTCCCGAATCGGCACAGATTATAAAGTCATTGCTATCAATATACGAAGCTATAAAATCATAATCAAAAATATTAGCACCGGAAAAAATGATACATCTCATTATCTTTTTAGTTCCCATTCTTTAATCATTTTTGCTTCTTCGTACATTTGAACATAACTTTCGTGACGCGTTTTTTCGATTTTCCCATTCGCTACTGCTTCCAAAACGGCACAGCCCTTTTCGCAGGTATGGGAGCAACCAACAAATCGGCAATCGTCGCGATAATCGGCAAAATCGCTGAAATAAAACGGCAAATCGTCCTTTAAAATAGGTTTATTCTCTATCGAGGAAAAACCGGGAGTATCGGCAACGTGGCCACCCTTTAATGTTTTATAAAGTTCAACGTGACGAGTGGTGTGCCGTCCTCTGCCGAGGCGCTCACTAACCTCTCCCGTTTCAATCATTACACCGTCGAGTATATTGTTTAAAATACTCGACTTTCCAACCCCCGAATTACCCGTAAAAACAGATATTCCGTCGCTAAGGTCATCTTTTAAAAGGTCCATATTTTCGCCCGTTTCGCATGAAACGATAAAGGTTCTGAACCCTGCCCTTCTGTACACCGAAGCATACGGCTCAAAATCGCCTAAATCACTCTTATTAAACACGATAATTGGTTCTATTCCGTTCATTTCGGCAATTACGGTGAGACGGTCAATTATCGAAAAGTCGGGTGACGGCAAGGTATAAGCCGAAACTATGTAAAGTCGGTCAATATTAGCAACAGGCGGTCTGATTAAACTGTTTTTTCTATTAACAATTCTATCAACAACGCCATCATCACCGGTAAGAGTTATTTCGGCAAAATCGCCTACAAGCGGATGTTCGTCATTTTTTCTAAACTTTCCTCTTGCGCGACACTGAATAATTTTGTCCTCGTCGGTTTTTACATAATAAAAGCCTGACAATGCTTTAACTATTATTCCCGTCATACTAAATCATCTGCCCAATTCTCGTAATCACGGGGCTCGGACACCTCTCCTTCGGTAATTAAAAAGGTTTGATAAAGTGCCTTTTTATTTCCGACAACAACGTAAACGTAAACCTCTTCCTCACGTTTTTCGGTAGAGAATTTGAAGGTATAATCAGAAATGTCCTTTTTAACACTTTCAGTTTTATTTTTTACTGTGGAAGGATTCTTTTCAAGTGTTTCGAGGTCGCCACCACATAAAACGAGGAAGGAATATGTATCGGTACCGAAATCGCTAGGTTTCGTCACCGAAACCTCAAAATCGTACTCGACCGGTGCCTTTCCTGTGCTGACGTAAATAATAATTTCCTGACCGATGCCGTAGCTGGTACCCTCAAGTACAGATTGTGAGATCACCTTGCCCTCATACAGCTCAGAATCCTTTTCCTTAACTACTACTACAAACCCTTCAAGTATCGTCTTTGCGTCTTCGACAGAAAGACCTGTAACGTCCTTTACGACCTTATACTTAACCTCTTTGCCCAAGCTGACGTAAAGTATAACCTCGGAACCCTTATCAACGGATGTACCTTTTTGCGGAGAGGTCGAAATAACGTGATTTTGAGCAATATTTTCATCATTTTTTTCCTTTATCACGGGGACGAGACCACTATCTTCAATCTTTTTCTGTGCTTCCTCGTAATTCATTTCATACACGTCGGGAATGTCAACCTTGTTATTGTTGTTATTGATAGTAACATATATGGTTGTGCCCTCTTTTATGTTTTTCCCCGGTTTAATGTTCTGATCAATGATTATATTATAATCGTATTCATCAGAGTTTCCTCTATCCCTTTCGATAATGATTATATCGGGATATTTCAGTTTTGCGTCATCGATGTTAAGTCCGACAAGATTCGGACAATCAAACTCGGCAATTTCGTCCTTGTTAAACACAAGCCAAGCCGCAAAACAGGCAAAAACAATAATAATTGCTGCTGCAACCCCTGCGAGTATAGGTAAAATAGGGCTTTTTTTCTTTTCTTCGTCTTCTACAAAATATTCCTCGTCGTAATAATTATTATCGGGCTCAGGTAAAACAATGCTACTGTTACTATACAAATCGACGTCATCAGACGAATTTAATTCGCTAGCATCAACACACGCTTCTTCGTATCCGAAGTCAACATCGGGATTACGCTTAAACTCCTCCAAATCACGAAGCATTTCGGCGTCAGAATGATAACGATGCTCGGGATTTTTTCTCATAGCGCGCATGGTTATCTGCTCGATTCCGAGAGGAATGGAGCTATCAATTTCGCGCGGATGGGTGGGCTCGTCCTGAAGCTGCATAATCGCAACCATAACTGCACTGTCCCCATCAAAAGGCAACTTACCCGTAAGCATTTCGTACAAAAGTACACCTACTGAATAAAGATCGGCCTTTTCATCAATGGGGCCACCCTTTGCTTGTTCGGGGCTGATATAGTGAACCGAACCAATTGCCTTATCGGTAATGGTCATTTCTTCACTACGCGAAAAACGAGCAATACCAAAGTCGGTTACCTTTATCGTACCGTCGCGTAAAAGCATAATATTCTGCGGCTTTATGTCGCGGTGAACAATCCCCTTGTCGTGAGAATGCTGCAACGCACGTAAAATCTGAACGGCGAAATAAAGCGCATCCTTCCACGGCACACTTTGCTTTCTTTCGATATATTCCTTTAAGGTGATGCCGTCGATGTATTCCATTACTATATACTGGAAGTTGTCACCGAAGCTGACGTCAAATACCTTTACAATATTGGGATGAGAGAGTACGGAAATAACCTTTGACTCGTTCTGGAAACGACGTAAAAACTCGCTATTTGAGCCAAATTCCTCTTTCAAGATTTTAACGGCAACGATTTTATTTTCTTGCACGTCGTAGGCCTTATATACTACGGCCATTCCGCCGACACCGATAATTTCGTGTATCTCGTATCTGCCGTCCAGACGCTTTCCTAAAAATCTATCCATCATAACCCTCCTTATTCCTTTACCGACAAGGTAACAACGGTAATGTTGTCTCCGCCACCGTTATTATTCGCGGTATCAATAAGTACATCGGGGTATTCACTGATTTTATGCTTTTTGATTATCTTAGCTATTTTTTTATCCTCGACGAAATTTGTTAATCCGTCGGTACAAATCAGTAATATGTCATCATTTGAAAGTGAAATCTCGTCATAATCAACGTCAACCTTGTCACGTACACCGAGAGCTCTTGTTATCACGTTTCGATTGGGATGCTTTTTTGCTTCCTGGGCGGTAATTTCTCCGTTATCGAGCATCGACTGGACAACCGAATGGTCGTGTGTAATCTGTTGAATATTATTCGGGCTAACGATATATGCTCTGGAATCTCCCACGTGGACAATATGAGCCAAATTATCAATAACAATAGCGGCAACAACCGTCGTACCCATTCCTAAAAGGGTTTCATCCTCTTGTGCCTTGTCATAAATTTCGGTATTAGCAGCAATGACAGCCGACATCAGTAAATAACGCATCGAATTGGAGCCCATATTATCACGATAGGCAGATTTGATATGTTCACTTATAACATTTGTTGCTACTTCACTCGCTATATTACCGCCATTTGCTCCACCCATTCCGTCGCATACTACGACAAAACCGACCGAATCGGATATTTTACCCGTGATAAACGAGTCCTGATTAGAGCTTCTAACACGGCCAATATCACTTGCGCCTGAAATAATCATACCTATCTCACTCCTTTATATCATGCGTTTATTTTACAATTTTATCATATATTTATTGCCATTTAAAGTTACAGTTTTGTTTCATTTTGGGTGTGTTTTTGTCGAAGCTGACCGCAAGATGCCGAAATATCAGAGCCAAGCGTTCGTCTAACGGTCGCGTTCATTCCGTTTTGATTGAGATAATTACAGAATTCACGAACTCGATCGCTCTTTTCATAATTATTCTCCTTGACCTTGTTAACGGGTATCAGATTGATGTGACAAACAAGCCCCTTTAACAATCTAATCAGCTCATCGGCACATTCGCGACTATCGTTTACACCCTTTATCAAGGCATATTCAAACGAAATTCGCCTTCCTGTACGGTTAAAATAATCGCGACAAGCAGAAATAAGCTCGGCTACATTCCATTTTTTATTTATCGGCATCATGGTATTTCTAATTCTGTCATTAGGAGCATGAAGCGAAACAGAAAGCGTAATCTGGCTATCCAGCTCCATAAAACGACGAATCCCGTCAACCCTTCCACAAGTTGAAAGAGAAATGTGCCTCATTCCGATATTTAGTCCTTTTTCATCGCCGACTAGGGTCAAAAAGCGCACTACGTTATCAAAATTATCAAAGGGTTCGCCTATCCCCATCATAACGATATTCGAAATTCGGATACCCCTATCCCTTTGCGCCGTCATAATTTGTGACAGCATTTCGGATGCGGTAAGTGAGCGCACAAGTCCGCCAATGGTAGAAGCGCAGAATTTACATCCCATTCGGCAACCAACCTGCGACGAAATACAAATCGACCAGCCGTGTTCATATTTCATCAGTACGCTTTCGATGCACTCGCCATCATTCAGACGAAACAAATACTTTACCGTTTCGTCGAGCTTTGAATCGAATCTGTCCTCGATTTCACAATTTGCGATATAGTATCCGTCGTCGAGTAACGAGCGCAATTCCTTTGACAAATTCGTCATTTCGTCAAAGGTGGTTACGCACCTCTTTTGAAGCCAATCGAATATTTGAGTCGCTCTGAATTTCGGTTGACCGAGCGCCTTCATCTCGACCTCGATTTCAGCCAAGGTCATTGATTTTATATCCTTTTTAACCATCTAGTCTATCCTTTCGGCAACGGCAATAAAGAAGCCGTCTCCGCCCTTTTCACTCGATAAAATTGTTTGAACATTTATTGTTTTAAAATGCGGATTTGATGAAATGAAACGGTCAAAAACGCCTTCATTTTCATCCCTCAAAATAGTGCAGGTTGAATAGACAATTTTTCCATTCGGCTTTACATATTTTGCCGCATTTGTGAGAATATTATACTGAATTTCAGGCAAATCTTTTATTTCGTCCTCATTTTTATATTTTATGTCGGGTTTGCGTCCCATTATGCCCAGCCCCGAACAAGGCGCATCACATAAAACGCGGTCAAATTCACCTAATTCACCATTATAAATTGAGGCATCGGCTACAAAAGTTTTTACATTTTTAAGTGAAAGTCGCTTTGCACCGTTAGAAATCAGCTTTACTCTATGCTCATACAGGTCGCAGGAAATAATTTCACCCGTGCCGTTCATAATTTCAGCCGCAGTAAATGTCTTTCCTCCCGGAGCTGCACAAATGTCAAGCACTCGCATATTATCCTTCAAATCGAGTGACGCAACACAAATCTGACTCGACAAATCCTGAACGTGAAAATATCCATTTTTGTATGCCGAAAGTCCGTCGATAGCACCCGATTGCGAGATTACTTTGAGTCCATTTTCAATATCTGTTTTTTCGGTTTCGACTCCTTCGTCATGCAACTTTTCAATAAGTTCGTCAGTGCTGATTTTCGTGTTATTCACACGTAAATACACATCCGATTTTTTAAGCATTTCGGTAAATATTTCTTTCGTCTTTTCCACGCCAAACTGATTGACAAATCGGGCAACAATCCATTCGGGAAACGAATATCGAATACTAATTGATTTAACCGAATCGTCATCGGGCAAAGAATTGTTTCCCTCTCGGTCAACATTTCTCAATACTGCATTTACATAACCCGACGAATTAGAATTTTTTGACCGCTTGACCAAATTAACCGATTCGTTAATCGCAGCAAAGGACGGAATTTTATCCATATATAAAAGCTGAAAAACGCCGATTCTTAAAGCCGCCGCAACATAGTACGGTAGCTTTTTTATCGGCTGTTTCGAATATTTTGACAGTATGTAATCGATGGTAATTTTTCTATCCAGAACGCCATAAAACAGGGCGGTTGCCAGAGCCGAATCAGCCCCTACAAGTCCATCCTGCTTTATCACGTTATCAATAACCAGATTTGAAAATCCGCCGTCTGACTCAACCTTTATGAGTGCTTTTACGGCCGATTTGCGAGGATTAGGCATATCACTTATTCCTTTCAATCACGTCGACCGGCAAACCGTGACATATAGTAAAGCAGCATCAATAGCGATTGAATCATTGCGGCAACGTAGGTCATAGCGGCTGCTGATAAAACTGCCTTTGCACCCGATGCTTCTTCCTTTGTTAATAATGCAGTTGAGTTTATGGCACTGATAGCACGTCTGGACGCATTAAACTCGACAGGTAAAGTAACCACCTGAAAAAGTACCGCCAAACCGAAAAGAGCCAAACCAACATATACCAGCCCCATCATATCAATTACCGCACCAATTATAGCAAGTGGAATACCAAGCCGTGAACCAATATTACAAGCAGGGATTATAGCCGCACGGAACTTTATCGGGCCATAACTTTTTGCATATTGAACGGCGTGTCCTGCCTCGTGAGCGGCGACTCCGACCGCAGCAACCGAGGTAGAATTATACACCTCGTCGGATAATCTGATAATATTTGTACGCGGGTCATAATGGTCGGTCAAATTGCCTGAAACATGCTCAATTTGTACTCCGTCAACACCATTTTGACGAAGCACCTCTCTCGCCGCATCAGCACCTGTAAGTCCACGGCTATTTGTTACCTTGCTATACTTTGAAAATGAATGCTTTACCTTAAACTGTGCATAAAGCATGAGCACCAGTCCCGGTAACATATATAGCAAATACGAATATGAGTAATAGAACATAATTATTCCCCTATAACTGTACCAACTTCGATGGCTCGTCCCTTTAATAAATCAGACGCGCTCATTCGTTTTGCTCCTTCGAGCTGAACATCGGTAAATTTGAGTCCATTTCCGTCGCCAAAGCAAACCGAAAGTCCTCCGTCAACCGAAAAAACTTCACCTGGCTTGCCGCCTATTTTACCAATTTTTTCTGCGGCAAAAACCTTTAGTCGCTTTGAATCAATAATAGTATAAGCCACCGGCCAGGGATTAAACCCTCTGATTAAATTGAAAATTTCGTCAGCGGATTTACTAAAATCAATTTTTGCCATTTCTTTTGAAATGATTTTTGCATAATTCGACTTTGAATCGTCCTGTTTAACGGGTGTGATGCTTCCCTCTTCGAGCTTTTTCAGTGTAGAAACAATAAGCTCTGCACCCATTACAGACAGACGGTCAAAAAGTTCTCCTGCCGTTTCGTTTTCGCCAATTTTGGTCGAAACCTGTTCCAGCATATCGCCGGTATCAAGTCCTTCGTCCATCTGCATTGTTGTAATTCCCGTCACCTCTTCGCCGTCGATTACCGCCCACTGAATAGGAGCAGCACCGCGATATTTCGGCAAAAGTGAACCGTGAACGTTCACAAAACCGAGCGGAGCTATTTTCAGCATTTCGGCGGGAATAATCTTTCCATACGCGACAACAACCACGCAATCGGGAGCCAAATCACGCATAAGTGAAATTGCTTCGTCGGTGCGTACCGAATTCGGCTGATAGACGATAAGTCCGTTTTCGATAGCCATTTGCTTAACCGGTGGCGGTGTCAAAATCTGCTTTCTGCCGACGGGTTTATCTGGCTGGGTAAATACACCGACAATTTCGTGTCCCGCATCAATTAGCGCCTTTAAACAAGGAACAGCAAAATCGGGCGTTCCCATAAATAAAAGTTTCATTTTATTCCTCCACGTAGGGACGTATTACCTTGGTTGTGAAAAGTATTCCGTCAAGATGGTCAATTTCGTGGCAAAAAGCTCGAGCTTTCAGTCCCTCGCCTTTTACACGGAATTTTTTTCCGTGACGATCATACGCCTCGACAATTACCGACATCGGTCGGCTGGTAATTCCCCAGTTGTTCGGGCAGGAAAGGCATCCTTCGCATTCCTCCTGTTTTCCCGACTGACCAACAATTTTGGGATTGATAAGTTCAACCAGTCCGTCACCTGCGTCAACAATACAAATTCGACGCAATACACCGATCTGAACGGCTGCAAGTCCGCATCCGTCGGCAAGTCGCATTGTCTCGGCCATATCATCAAGCAGAATATGGAGCTTTTCGTCAAATTTTTCTACAGGACGACTAACCTTATTAAGCATCGGGTCGCCCATTTTTACAATATTTCTGATTGCCACAAAAATTCACCTCATAATAGTTTACATAATACTGTCGGGGTTCATATCCGCATACACAGTTACCTTTGCGTTGCGTCTGTCCTTACCGAATTCAATCAGTGCGGTAGAAATCACCCTTCTGAAATCCGCAGCGTTCTTTGTTTTTATAATTATTCGGTAACGATATTTTCCATTCACGCGCGGTATTGATGCCGCAGACGGACCGAGAATTATCATTTTTACCGATGGGTATTTATATTCGTTGAGAGTTTTTATCTTTTCAAAAAATGAATATGCCGACGCCTTTACCTTATCCTTGTCCTCGCCGACAAATCCGACTACGCAAAGCTCGCAGTAAGGCGGATAAATCATAATTTTACGAGTCAAAATCTCCTGCTCATAGAATTTTTCATAATCCTGGAGCGCGGCTAAATTGATAACAGAATTATCGGGAGTTACCGTCTGAACTAGGGCAGTTCCCTTTTCATTTCCGCGGCCGGAGCGTCCGACAACCTGAGTAAGAAGCGAAAACGCCCTTTCGTAGCAGCGGTAGTCGTCCGAATAAAGAAGCCCATCGGCTCCAAGCACTCCGACAAGCGTAACGTTACTGAAATCGAGCCCTTTTGCTACCATTTGGGTACCGAGCATAATGTCATACTTTCTGTTGCCGAAATCGGTCAACATTCGCTCAAAAGACGACCTTTGCATTGTACTGTCGGCATCAACCCGTAAAATTCGTGCTTCGGGCAGATACATAAGCAAATCCTGCTCAATTCGTTGTGTCCCTGCTCCCGAATATCTAACGTGTTCGTTTCCGCAGTTTTCGCATTTTTCGGCAAACGGCTTTGAATAGCCGCAGTAATGGCACATAAGCCGATTATTAGCCGAGTGATAGGTAAGAGAAATGCTGCAATTAGGGCATGAAACAACCTCACCACATCCACCGCAGGAAACAAAGGTATTATGTCCTCTACGATTAAGCAGTAGTATAGACTGCTTGCCTGCATCCATATTTTCCTGCAACTGTTCAATAAGCGCACGGCTAAGCATCGACTTGTTTCCCGACTGAATTTCCTCGTTCATATCGACGGTTTTTACTTCGGGTAAGGTAGCGTTGCCGTATCGCTTTGTCAGTTTACATAATTCATATCTGCCATTGATTGCGGCAGTATATGTTTCGAGTGATGGAGTTGCCGACGCGAGTAAAAGCAGTGCCTTATTCTCGGCGCAACGGAAACGAGCAACATCCCTCGCATGAAAGCGTGGCGACGATTCAGATTTATAAGTATGCTCCTGCTCCTCGTCGATGATTATGAGTCCCAAATTATCAAAAGGAGCAAATACTGCCGACCTAGTACCGATTGCGACGGTGGCTTCTCCTCGCTTTACTCTCTTCCATTCGTCCATTCGCTGTCCCATTGACATAGCCGAATGAAAAACAGCAATCTTTCCGCCATATCGATTGTGGAATAATGACAATGTTTGAGGGGTAAGCGAAATTTCGGGTACCATAACGATAACCTGCTTACCACTCGCAATTACTTCGTCAACAAGACGTAAAAACACCTTTGTCTTTCCGCTTCCGGTGACTCCGTAAAGCAGCGCCGCTCCACCCTTTCCCGAATGGTAAATATCGGTCAGGCGGTCAAATGCGCTTGTCTGCTCATCGGTGAGGACGATTTCGCTCAAATCCTCGTTTTTATTCGTATCGAGAAAGTTGCGATAAACCTCTTCTTCAAAATATTCGATAATTTCCTTTTTCGCAAGTGAGGTTACCACTGCATTTGTGACGCCTGTGAAATAGCAAATTTCCTTCACCGATGCGACACCGCAAATCTTTAAAAGTTCGACAACGTCACTTTGCTTTTTTGTAAGCTTTAAACTTTCGTTAAAGCCATCAACCAGACGAACCATTTTCACAGTAGCGTCGCCCATACGTCGCACGGCATCATCAAAGCGGCTGATGATTCCCTTTTCGACCATTTTGTCCAAAAGGTTACTGTCATCACCTAAACCGAGGATGTCAAGCAAACGCCCTTTTTCAACCCTAGCTCCCGACTGACGAAGGCATTTTACAACCAATTTTTCATCATCAGAGAGCGATTTCTCGACCTTGTCATCAATTTCGCAAAGATGATATGCGCTTACCATTTGCATACTTATTCCCGCAGGAATCATCAAATGGAACACATCAAAATAGGTCGAAAAGGTGCGCTCTTTAATCCACGATGCAAGTTTTATCATTTCCTTTGATAAAAGCGGCTCGGCATCAAGCACGGAATTTATCGGCTTTAATTTATCAAAATCGGTGGTTTCGTCGACCGATAAAATCATTCCCTGGCGCTTTCTGTTTCCTGTACCGAAGGGTACAAGTACGCGGCAGCCAACCTTTGCCCCGTCAATCATATCAAAGGGCACAAGATAATCGTATGGCTTGTCAAAATGATATGCTGTTCGGTCAATCGCAACATGCGCAACCAAAGCACTCCTCATGACAAGCCACCTCCGTTTGTTTAATTTAATTTGGTTATGTTATTATAATCCTTTTTGCTCTGCGAGTTCGTTGATTGCGAGACTAACCGTCTTTTCAACGAGAATTTCATTGTTATCCTCGGCATTCTGTGCGATTTCACGTGCCTTATTAGCTACGTCGTGAACGAGTTGATAACGATTTTCGTAATTGTTGATAAGCTTTCCGATTGCGGGATTTAACATTTTTTATACACCTCGTAAATTATTTTAAATTAACTATAATATTATACAACTCTTTTACCGCGTTTTCAAGTACGCCGTTTACAATCGTATAATCATATTCATCTTTTCTTGCAATTTCCTGCTTTGCTTCGTCAATACGCTTTTTTACAACCTCAGCACTATCGGTGCCGCGTGACGAAAGGCGGCGTTCAAGTTCCTCGATTGACGGCGGCATTACAAAAACGCTCTTTATTCCCGGCATTTTCTTTCTAATACTTGCCGCGCCGTTAACGTCAACCTCAATTACCATTATGTCGCCGTTTTCGATTGCTTCGACTACCGGCTTCTTCGGTGTGCCGTAATAGTTGTTTACATAGGAATTATATTCAAGCAGTTCGTCATTTTTTAACATATTTTCGAATTCGTCGCGGGTGACAAAATTATACTTTGCATCCTCGTCGGCATTTCCGCGACGCGGACGTGTGACGGTTGAAATCGAAAATTTAATTTCGGGATGCTCCTTAAACAAATTACGTAAAATAGTATCCTTTCCGCATCCTGACGGGCCCGAAACAATTATTGCTACACCTTTACCCATTTTCTTCGCCCTCCTCATCATACTCGCTTTCATATTCGCTGATGCGGTTAGTCAAGGTTTCGCACTGTAAATAGGAAAGTACAATATGGTCACTGTCGGTGATTATAACCGCCCTCGTTCTGCGTCCGTGTGTAGCGTCGATGAGAATACCCTTTTCCTTTGCGTCCTGGATAATTCGCTTTATCGGTGCCGATTCGGGCGAAACGATTGCTATCATTCTGTTTGCGGCAACCATATTACCAAAACCGATGTTTATAAGCTTCATAAATCAAATTTCACCCTTATTCCACGTTCTGAATTTGTTCTCTGATTTTTTCAATCTCTGCCTTAATATCGACGACAGTATGAGCAATTTCAATGTCCTGTGCCTTTGAACCGATTGTATTCGCCTCACGATTCATTTCCTGAACGATAAAGTCGAGCTTTCGACCAACAGCTATATCCGAGCTAATGAGGTCGCAAAGCTGCTTTATATGGCTTCTGAGACGGACTGTTTCCTCGGCAACTGCCACTTTATCGGCGAAAATTGCTGCTTCTGTAAGTAATCTTGCTTCATCAATGGTTTTATCCTCGAGCAATTCTCTGATACGAGTTTCGAGCTTTGTCTGATACGCCTTTACGGTTTCGGGAGAGCGTTCCTCGACAAAAGCAACCTTATCTAAAATAAAATCGACGCGACTCTTTATATCGTCATAAAGCTTTTCGCCTTCAATTTTTCGCATATTGATAAAACTGTCGATAGCCGATTCTGTTGCTTCCTTAACTACCTCAAAAACGGCATCCTCATCGACAACATGCTTCTTTACACTGAAAAGGTCGGGATAGCGTGAAAGGGTCACAGCCGACAAATCGACGTTGAGTCCGTAGGTTTCGCCAAGTTCCTTTATTGCGTTGACGTAGCTTTTGGCTAAGGAATGGTTTATTTCAACTGTGACGTCATCACTTTCGTTAAGGTCGATGGTGAGATAAAACTCAACCTTTCCGCGCGAAATTTTCTGCTGACAGAGGCCCTTTAATTTTTCCTCTAAAAAGGCGTATCCTCGCGGTACTCTCGACGAAAATTCAAAATATCGGTGATTTACCGAGCGAAGCTCGACAACACAGGAAAGAGCGGCTGATGCTGCTTCTCCACGTCCGTAACCGGTCATACTACTTATCATTTTAAGTATCATTCGCTTTCGTTATATAATATTTTATTATAATATCAAATTTCACCTATACTTGTCAATAAACTCATTATATTTTAAAAATAATATATTTGCTTTGAAATTTGCGTCGGGTTGTGATAAAATGAAAATGTTGAGGTGAAAAATGTGAAAATCGGTGATATTGAATTAAACGGATATGCCGCTTTGGCTCCGATGGCAGGGGTTGCCGACCGTAGTTTCAGACGGCTCTGTCGCGAATTTGGCGCGGCTTATACGGTTAGTGAGCTTATCAGCTCAAAGGCGGTCAGCTTGAAGGATAAAAAGTCGCTCGGTATGATGAACATGATAGAAAGTGAACGACCGGTTGGGCTACAGCTTTTTGGCAACGAGCCCGAAACAATGGCAACGGCAGCAATAAGCGGAATGCAATTCAATCCCGATTTTGTCGATATTAACATGGGTTGCCCTGCTCCAAAGGTTGCTTCAAACGGCGGCGGAAGCGCACTGATGAAGGATCCCTTACTCGCGGCAAAAATCGTTAAAGCGGTAAAGGAAGCCGTTTCGGTACCCGTAACGGTGAAAATGCGCGCCGGCTGGGATGAAAATTTAATAAACGCAACCGAACTTGCCAAAAGATGCGAGGATGCAGGTGCTTCTATTATAACAGTTCACGGCAGAACACGAACTCAAATGTATGCACCACCCGTTAACATGGACATAATAAAAGAGGTTAAAAATGCAGTATCAATCCCCGTCGTCGGAAACGGCGACATTTATACCGCAAAAGATGCCGCAAATATGTATGAATATACCGGTTGCGACTTTGTAATGGTTGGCAGAGGTGCTATGGGTTCACCCTGGATTTTTAGCCAAATAAATGCCTGGATGTACGACGGAATTACCATTCCCGAGCCGCCACTCAGCGAAAGAATGAGGGTGCTTATAAAGCAATCCCAACTCACCGTCGAGGACAAGGGCGAAAACAACGCTATGCGTGAAATGCGCAAACACGCCGCTTGGTATCTGAAAGGCATAAAAGGTGCGGCAAAATATCGCAACGAATGCGGACAATTAACAAGTCTGGAACAGCTGTATGAGCTATGTTTCAGGGTTTGTAAGGAGAATGAATAAATGAATTTTAACGGTATAAAAAGCGACGATTTGTTTCTGCTCGCTATAAACCGATTTAATGATAGTAAAGATTTCTACGACGATAACAAGGAAGCTATAAAAAATGGCATTATTATGCCGCTCAGACATCTTGTTTCCGACCTGACATACACGATGCACAAAATAAATCCCGACATCATTGTTGACCCCGTCAGATGCATTTCACGAGTTCGTCGCGATACACGATACACTCACGATAAATCGCTTTACAGAGAGAATATGTGGATTATGTTTCGCCATGTAAAAAATCAGCTTCCTACCGCCGTTCTTTGGTTTGAGGTAAAGCAAAACGGCTTTGAATACGGCTGCGGAGTGGTAAGCACTACACCTTCATTTATGGAATATTTCCGCGAATGCTTAATGAGCGATAACGACAGATTTTTAGATGCGATAAAGCCGCTTAAACGAAACAAATTTACACTCGATACCGATAGTTACAAAAGGTCGAAAGCCGACCTCGTCGGAGTAACGGGCGAACTAAAAAAATGGTACGATTCAAAGGATATTTTCGTAATCAAACGACATAGCGGAATAGAGCTGCTTGACAAGCCGGAGAAATTACTCACCCTACTCAAAAAGGATTATAAATCGCTTGCGAAATTCTACACCTATTTACACCAAGCAACAATAAAATTCAATTCGGAGAATATAAAATGAAAAAGATTGAACTTTTTACCGACGGTGCCTGTTCGGGAAATCCCGGTCCGGGCGGCTGGGGTGCCATTCTCAGATATAACGGACACGAAAAGGAGCTTTGCGGCGGTGAAGCAGAAACCACAAACAATCGTATGGAGCTTACAGCAGTAATTGAGGGGCTTTCTGCACTTAAAGAACCATGCGAAATCGAACTTTTTACCGACTCGAAATACGTCTGTGACGCGGTGGTAAAGAGATGGGTATATTCGTGGAAGGCAAACGGCTGGAAAAAGGCCGATAAAAAGCCCGCCTTGAACGTTGATTTGTGGGAGAAATTATTAGAGTTACTCGATACTAATAAGGTCAATTTCAACTGGATAAAAGGTCACGCAGGTCATCCCGAAAACGAAAGATGCGACACTCTAGCCGTAGAATATTACCAAAAATTCAAAAATAATGAGTAATATATGAAAATATTTTCATATATCCTGTTGCAAATGAAAAAGGTAAGTAATATAATAGGTCTGACATAAACATATAACCTTCAAAAAGAAAGGAAATCATAAATTGCATAGATTCGTTTATGCCGATAATTCGGCTACAACTAAAATATCAAAAAATGTGCTCGATGCAATGCTCCCCCATTTAACCGAAAATTACGGTAATCCTTCGAGTCTGTACTCAATTGGTCAAAATGCACACGCCGCCATTGACGAGGCAAGAAGAATTGTCGGAAACGCTCTCGGTGCCAATAAGGAGAATGAAATTTATTTCACCTCAGGTGGCAGTGAAGCGGATAACTGGGCAATTAAAGGAGCTGCGCACATCCTCGCTAAAAAGGGTAAAAAGCACATTATTTCAAGCAAATTTGAACATCACGCTGTGCTTCATACCCTCAACGCACTCGAAAAAGAGGGATTTGAAATTACCCTTCTCGACGTTCATGAGGACGGACTTGTTCGTCTGGACGAGCTTAAAGATGCAATACGCGAGGATACAGGTCTCGTAACCATAATGTTCGCAAATAACGAAATCGGCACCATTCAGCCAATTGCCGAAATCGGTGCATTCTGTCGTGAAAAGGGCATAATTTTTCACACCGATGCAGTACAGGCAATCGGCAACGTCGAAATCAACGTTGTAGATATGAATATCGATATGCTGTCCCTTTCGGCACATAAAATCCACGGACCAAAGGGTGTAGGCGCTCTCTACTGCCGCAACGGAATCAGAATCGAGAATCTCATCGACGGTGGCGCTCAGGAAAGAAATAAACGAGCAGGGACCGAAAACACGGCAGGTATCGTTGGACTCAGCGTTGCAATCACCGACGCCGTACAAAATATCGCCGAGAAAAACGAAAAGAAAAAGATGCTCCGCGACAGATTCATTGACGGCGCACTAAAAATTGAACGTTCACGTCTTAACGGTGACAGAGAAAAGCGTCTTTCAGCAAGTGCTAACGTTTGCTTTGAAGGAATTGAGGGCGAAAGTTTACTGCTTTGGCTCGATAACAAGGGAATTTGCGCTTCGTCGGGCTCGGCTTGTACTTCGGGTTCGCTCGACCCGAGCCACGTTCTCCTTGCAATCGGCTTGCCGCACGAAATTGCTCACGGCTCGTTAAGAATTTCATTTTCTGACGAAAATACAGTAGAAGACGTTGACTATATTCTCGAAGTATTGCCCGAAATAATCGACAAGCTTCGTGCAATGTCTCCACTTTGGGAAAGAATTAAAAAGGAAGAAAAGGGTGAATAATATGTACACAGAACTCGTTATGGACCATTTCACAAATCCGCGTAACGTTGGCGAAATCGCCGACGCTGACGGAATCGGCGAGGTTGGAAACGCTAAATGCGGCGATATTATGAAAATGTATATCAAGGTCGAAAACAACGTTATTACCGACGTCAAGTTTAAGACTTATGGCTGCGGCTCGGCTATTGCTACAAGCTCGATTGCAACTGAAATGATAAAAGGACATACAATCGAGGAAGCATTACAACTTTCGAACAAAGCGGTTGTTGAAGCACTCGGCGGACTCCCCGCTCATAAGATTCACTGTTCGGTTCTGGCTGAACAGTCGATTAAAGCTGCTATTGCCGACTATTACACTCGTCGGGGTATTGACCCCACCTTGATCGTTGGAGAAATTCACGAATGCTGCCACGATGGTGAATGTGGTAAAGAATAAATAAATGACAAAAGCACCGCAATAAAAAATGCGGTGCTTTTTATTTTTAACATAAAAAAGGTTCGTCGATTTTCGACGAACCTTTTTTTATCAATTCAATAATTATTCAGCAAATCCTGATTCTACGAGAGCGACAAGATCGTTAACTGCTGATTCTTCATCAGCACCGTCAGCAATAATCTTGATACCTGTGCCACCAATGATTCCAAGTGAAAGAACACCGAGGAGACTCTTTGCGTTTACGCGACGTTCCTCTTTTTCTACCCAAATAGAAGACTTGAATTCGTTTGCCTTCTGAATAAAGAAGGTAGCCGGACGAGCGTGAAGCCCAACCTTATTCTGAACAACGACATCCTTAATATACATCAATATCGCTCCTTAAAACTTTTTTTAAAAATTACATAAATTATTATATCACAAATATTCGTTAGGTCAATGATTTAAAAAAAGTTCAGTTGTGTCAACAAAAGTCGACTGAATTTGCAAGGGAGATTTTGTATAACTTTCACTACAAACTTGGGTTAAATTACATAATTCATCCAAATCAGATTCATTTAACCTTTAATTATATTATTATCCTTTAAGTAATTTGTTACAAATATCCGTTCTTTTTCTGTCAAATCTGCATGGTCAAGCATATCGGGACGCTTGTCCGCAGTTTCCATAAGCATCTTTTTCCTACGCCAGTCTGCAATATTTTTATGATGACCCGACATTAAAATTTCAGGCACCTCTTTGCCGTGCCACTCAAAAGGACGGGTATATTGCGGATATTCGAGCAGACCCGAAAAATGACTTTCTTCGGTAAAGCACTCGTCATCGGATAAAACGCCCTTTATCATTCTGCAAACGGCATCGGTAAGCACCAGAGCAGGCATTTCACCACCAGTTAAAACGTAATCGCCGATTGAAATTTCCTCGTCAACTATTTCGTCAAGAAGGCGCTGATCAACCCCTTCGTAATGACCGCAAAGAATGATAAATCCATCGGTTTTTGATAGTTCATAAGCGCGTTTTTGGGTCAAAACCTTTCCCTTTGGCGACATATAAATCACGTGGGGTTTGCCCCCTCTTTTTTCGCAAATCGACCTATAACAATCATAAATCGGTTGGGCTGACATAACCATTCCCATACCGCCACCATAGGGGTAATCGTCGGTTTTTCCGTGCTTATTTTCGGTAAAGGGGCGAATGTCGGTACATTCAACGTCGATAATTCCCGCCTGTTTTGCCCTGCCGATTATACTTTCGTTCAGAAAGGCGTTGCACATATCGGGAAACAGAGTCATAATATCAATCTTCATCGTCAAAAATCCCCTTTAACGCGCGGATTTGCACCTTTTGATTATCAATGTCGACCGAAATTACAACGTCATCGATAACGGGAATTAAATATTCTCCGCTTTCGTTAGTAATATGCCAAACGTCGTTTGCTCCTGTTTTGGACACATCGGTAATTTTACCGTAGCATCTGTCACTATCGACATCAAAAACGGTAATACCAATCAAATCCTGGACAAAATATTTATCCTTCGGCAATTTCGCATCGACGCGGTCGATATAAACAATTCTACCTCTAAACGCATCTGCTTCTTCGACTGAATTTATTTCAGGTACCTTTACAATCGCAATATTTTTATGTGGGCGGCAGGATACCTTTGTCCACTTTTCCTTTCCGTCGGAGGTGAGGTAAAGTGTTTTAAACCTTGTCATAAATTCGGGTGAATCACACCAAGTGTCGAGGCGCATCTCCCCTCTTATTCCGTGAGTGCCGGTGATTTTTCCTGCTTCTATATATTTTTTGAGCATAATTAAGCTCCTATTTTCGTTTATTTTTTCGGTCTAAACAAAAAAGGCAGACAATAATGCGTCTGCCCCTTTGTTTTTTGTTATCGAGGTTGAAAGGGATTAGTCGATTTCAACCATGATTTTTTGACCGTTGCGGTTGGCAACAGAGCGCATAAGTGTACGAATTTCCTTTGCAATGCGTCCCTGCTTTCCGATGACGCGACCCATATCGTCGGCTGCAACGTGCAAGTGATACACGATTGTTCCGTCCTGCTCGGGTTGGTCAACCGAAACGGTTACTTGGTCGGGGCATTTTACGAGGCCACGAGCAATAGTAACCAATAATTCTTCCATTTACTATTTCCTCCAAGATTAAAGAACGCCGTTTTTCTTTAAAAGAGACTTAACGGTATCTGTGGGCTGTGCGCCGTTAGAAATCCATTTCTGAACCTTTTCAGCGTCAACCTTTACTTCAGCGGGGTTAGTAAGCGGATTGTAGTAGCCGATTTCCTCGATGAAACGTCCATCACGCGGATATCTTGAATCTGCAACAACAATGCGGTAGAAGGGAGCCTTCTTTGCACCCATTCTGCGAAGTCTGATTTTTACTGCCATATTCAGCACCTCCTGTAATAATTTTAAAATAATTGTATATTCACCTGATAATTAGTTAGTTATCGGGATGAAATCAGAATTTAAAGTTCGGCGGAAGCTGCATTCCCCTCATTGAGCGTTTACCTTTGCCTTTTATTCCGCCCATTTGCTTGAACATTTTTTTCATCTGCTCATGCTGACGAAGGAGCTTGTTTACCTCCTCGACCGAGGTTCCGCTACCTGCCGCAATACGCTTTTTACGCGATGCGTTAATGATGTCGGGGCGTGAACGTTCTTTTTTGGTCATTGAGTAGATAATCGACTCGACGCGCAGAAGTTGACGGTCGTCAATGTCAACGTCCTTTAACTTGCTGCCCATTCCTGGAAGCATTGACAGCACCTGTTTAAGCGGTCCCATCTTTCGTATTTCCTGGAATTGCGATAAAAGGTCATTCATATCGAATGTATTATTTTGAAGGCGATTTGCCATTTCGAGCGCTTTCTTCTCGTCAAGCTGCTGTTCCGCCTTTTCAATAAGTGAAAGGACGTCGCCCATACCGAGAATTCGCGATGCCATTCGTGACGGATGGAATTCCTCGATGTCGTCAAGCTTTTCGCCTGTACCGACGTATTTAATCGGCTTTCCTGTAACGGCACGAACTGAAAGTGCAGCACCGCCACGTGTATCACCGTCAAGCTTTGTAAGAAGGACCGAGTCAATTTCGAGCAGGTCGTTAAACGCCTTTGCTACGTTGACGGCGTCCTGACCAACCATCGAATCGACAACGAGAATAATCTCGCAGGGATTGGTCTTTTCCTTTATTCTGGTGAGCTCCGCCATAAGCTCCTCGTCGATGTGCAAACGACCTGCGGTATCGAGAATTACATAATCGTTACCATAGTCGCGTGCATGACGAATTGCTTCCTCGGCAGTTTTTTCTGGCTTTTGCGTTCCCTTTTCAAAAACGGGGACTCCTGCCTTTTCGCCGACTACTTTTAGCTGGTCGATAGCAGCAGGACGATAAATATCACACGCTACGAGCAAGGGACGATGTCCCATTGACTTGAGCTTTTTTGCCAACTTTGCCGAATGGGTAGTTTTACCCGAACCTTGAAGTCCGCACATCATAATTACCGACGGCAACTTTGACGATGTGTTAAGGCGGACATTTTCGCCGCCCATAAGCTGAGTAAGCTCCTCGTTAACCAGCTTTACTACCATTTGCGGTGCAGAAAGACTTTCCATTACCTTTTCGCCGATGCATTTTTCGGTAAGGGTATTTGTAAAATCCTTTGCTACCTTATAGTTTACGTCAGCTTCGAGAAGGGCTAATCGAATTTCTCTCATAGCTTCCTTTACGTCCGACTCGGTAAGCTTTCCCTTTGATCTGAGGCGCTTAAAGGCAGCGCTTAATTTTTCGGTAAGGTTATCAAATGCCACTATTCAAGCTCCTCCTCGGTTAAAATATTATTTACTATATCAATTATTTCGGTATTATCGGTAATTTGTCTAATCTTTTCGAGTGATGACTCGATTCGTGAAAATCGTTCGGCAAGATGCAACTTTTCCTCAAATGATAAAAGTGCTGTTTCCGCCTTTTTTATCGAGTCGCGTACCCCCTGACGGGTAATCCCCTCGTCCTCTGCAATTTCGGCAAGAGATAAATCCGCATTATAATATAAATCAAGCAGTGAACGCTGCTTTTCGGTTAAAAGAGGTCGATAGTATTCAAGAAGCAAACTAATATGAAAATTCTTTCCCATACAAAAATACTCCTTAACGCTTTACTGAAAAAGCAAGGGTGTAAAGCACTTTAACTTTACAGCAAAAATTATTATATTACCTAATCGTACATTTGTCAAGCATAATTTTTTCTTGCTAAATTCGACTATATAATATATAATGAGAGCAGTGTGAAAAGGTTTGAAAATGCTCCCCTTTTCATTTTCTGGAGGGTTTTATGATTTATAAAGATAAAAAGCGCCGTTTGGGTGACCGATATGACGGCTTTAAATTAAGAAAGGTTGATACCTTTTTTCAGTTAATTCCAGTTATCATGCGTACCAGAACCGATTCGCTGGTTTATTTTGAGGACGAAATTGATATTACCGAGGTAGAACAGTTTATCCGCGAACACCGACGCGCCGGAATGGAAAATTTATCAATGTTGCAGCTTTTTATGGCTGCCATTGTTCGTGTTTTCTCTGCCCGTCCTCGACTCAACCGCTTTGTCGCAGGTAAAAAATTATATGCAAGAAACACTCTACGCATTTCGCTGGCAGTAAAACATAGTCTCACCATATCGGGTGAAGAAACAAATATTATACCCGAATTTGAGCCGGATGACAGCTTGTATGAAGTAAATCAAAAATTCAACGAAAGCATCAGAACCGAGGTTGAAAGCGTAAAAAACCACGAATCAAAAGGCAACGAAACCGATCTTTTTGTAAAAGCGATCGGTGCCTGTCCCGTGTTTATTAAATCATCTATTGTCTGGGCGGCACGAAACCTTGACAAAATTGGACTTATGCCTAAAATGATTAACCGACTTTCACCCTTTCATTCCAGCGCATTCATTACCGATATGGGTTCGCTCGGCGTAGGACCGGTTTATCATCATCTTTACGAATTCGGCACCTGTTCCCTATTCTTCGCGATGGGCAAGAAGGAAACCAAAAACGTACTTAATGATAACGGCGCAGTCAGCAAAAGAAAGGTGATAAAAATTAAAATCGTTGCCGACGAGCGTATTTGCGACGGATATTATTATGCTTCATCGATGAAATTGCTAAAAAAACTGATTAAAAATCCCGAGCAGCTGCTTTTAAAGCCCGAGTCGGTAGTGCTCGACGATGGCATTTAATTACACCAAGCGGTTGTGAATAACGACCGCTTTATTTTTTATTAACTATACAAGGATTGACCGAGATGTCATATTTTAAAAAAGTCATTGCGCTAATATTATTAGGTATGATGGTTGCAAATCTCTTTGGCTGCAACTACAATCCAAGTGCAAATAAAATAATCAGTATGGATGTCGAAAAGGCACCGATAAACATTGATCCGCAGCTTGCATCGTCACAGAGCGAGCTGATAATTGTCAGAAACGCCATGACAGGACTCTTTCGCATAAATGATAACGGCGAAGCAGAAAGGTCCTTGTGCGAGGATTATAAAGTGTTAGACGACCGACTGACATACGAATTTAAAATTAAAGATGCAAAATGGAGTAACGACGAAAAAATTACCGCCGATGATTTTGTATTCGGTATCACCCGCGCATTAAAAGCCGAAACCAAATCCCCTTATGCACACAACCTTTTCTTTATCAAAAATGCAGAAAATTTTAACAACGGAGAATGTAGCGAAAGTGAACTCGGCATTAGCGCAATAAACGAAAAAACACTCAAAATTACTTTAACAAAGCCGATAAGTGACATTGAATACAAACTTTCTGATATGTCATCAACGCCTTGCAACCGCGACTTTTTTACAAAGTGCAAGGGCAAATATGGGTTATCAAAAAAGGATATGATATATTGCGGTCCGTTTTATGTTAGCAGCTGGACGGATAAAAGTATTAAAATGGGCAGAAACGACGAATACGTGGGTGAAAAAGCAAAACCAACCGCACTTACCATGACCTTTAACCAAACCGAAGGCAAAAAAATCGAGGCAATCGGTAAAAACGTTATCGACATCGCGATTATCGATTCTGAAAAAGAAACTGCCGCAAAGAATGCTGGCCTCAATACATATTCGGTTCATAATACCGTATGGGCAATCATAATCAATCCAAATATGGAAATTATGCAAAATCCGCTCACCGTTTCGGCCCTGTCAAAGTCGGTTGACCGAATCTCTATCGAAAAGTCACTTCCTGCCGGTTACAGTATGTTCAGCGGACTTGTCGCTCCTGAACTTAACCTTTGCGGAAACAAATACTCACATTATATAAATGAATATAGCCAATCGTCATTACAAGCTGACGAGGCGAAAAAAGAATATATGCAAGCGATTAAGGAAACAGGCAAAAATCTTAATGGTTCTACCCTTTTATACGTTAATGAAAGCAAATCGGGTAATATGGCAATTAAAATAGCCGCAAGCTGGCAAAAAAACCTGGACGCATATATTAACACCGAGGAAGTAACCTTTAACGAAATCAATAATCGTATAAAAAGCGGCAATTTCTCGATAGTACTGTATCCCATCGGATATGGAATAACCGACGCAGAAGCCGCCTTACAACAATTTTTATCATACGATAAAGGTAATATTTTCGGTATTAAAAACGAGTATTTCGACTCACTAATGGAAAAGGTGCAATACGAATCAAACGCGGATAAAAAAGCGAAATTATTGCATCAAGCCGAAAACTGCCTAATTGAAAGCAACTATATTTACCCCGTTTATATCAGTCCAACGGTAGTTGCGACAACGCCAAAGTTAAGCGGATTTATATTCGACCTATATAAAGGAAACTTTGACTTTGCAAATGCAATAAAATAAAAGCAAGTCGAGCATCAAATTCAGATACTCGACTTGTTTTTATTAAATAAATTATTATTCTTCTTTTTTAAATTCGTATTTAACCGAGCCCTTTTCGGTCTGATTCATTACCCTTGACGCTTCCTTTTCACGCGATTCCATTTCCTTCAAATTAGCCATAACGCCGAGTCGATATGTAGTTGCTGCAAATGATTGTAACGCAACCACCGCTACGTGATAAACGATAAATTCTAGAATAAGCACACTCAAATAAATTGTAAAGAATGCAGTAAAACGCGAAAATGACTTTGGTCCGGTGAATGTGAAAAATATAATACCACCAAGTAAGAGAATTACAAAAATTATTCTACCAAATATATTCAACCGCTTTGACCAAGCCCATGCACGTTCGGTAATTGCATCCTTTTTAAGACACTCCTCTACTGTTTTGCAGTGCGTTGTAATAACAGATTCAAACATTTTTTTCATAGACAAAAGTTCCCCCTCACTAAATAATAGGATAAACTAAAATTAGTTTAGCATATATAAGTGAATTTGTCTATAAAAAAATAAAATTTTATGCTAAATTTGTGCATTAAACTGTAAAAATTTCCTATTTGTTGTTATTTATATCATTTTTTTGCACTGTTTTCCCGCTTGGTCAATGGTATAGTTGTCCTTGTAAATAAGCTGGCTGACCGGTACTATTTTATATCCCCTATTTTTTATAACTTCAAGCAAACCACCGAGCGTTTCTACTGTGTGCTCTGTGCCATTGTGCATCAGTATTATTCCGCCCGATTCAAGCCGTTTCATTACGTTTTCAATCTGCTTTTTTGAATCATTTTCCGGTTTCCAATCAACAGTATCTGCAGACCACTGAATATACTGCATTCCAAGTTTCTCAACCGCAGCTATGGTTTTATTATCATATTCACCGTAAGGTCCTCTATACAAGGTTGGTTCAATACCCGTTATTGCCTTTATCCGCTCATTACACGAAAGCGTGTCCTCGATAAACTTCGTCTCGCTAATACCCGTAATATGCGGATGCTTGTCGGAATGATTCATTATTTCGTGCCCCGCATCGTGCAGCTTTTTTACCGCGTCGGGATTGGCTTCTACCCACGTGCCGACGCAAAAAAAGGTCGCTTTCACATCATAACTTTTTAGCAACCGAATTATATCATCAGTGTCCTCTGCACTCCAAGCTGCATCAAATGTCAGCGACACAAGATTATCATTTCTATCAACCGAATAAATTGGTAAAAGGCGACTCTTTGACGCGCTCATAAGCGTAGCAGATAAAATTATTAGTGCAACCGAAATCAGTAATGATGCAGATGCAAGTGTTAAATGTCGCTTTTTTAATAATACATATTTCAATATTCGTCCTCCTAATTAAAAAAGATAGTGACAACTATAAAAATATATGATATAATTCAACTAATTATAATGCCGAGGTGAAAAAATGGAAAAATATAATATTGCCGGCTTAAAGGTATGTGCCGAATTTCATTATGACAGAATGAAAACAAATATGCCTAAATATAAAAATGATTTCGAAGGCAATCCCGACATTGTCATAAACGTTACAAAAGAAATGTCTATGACCTATCAGGATGGTAATCCTCATTTCACTCTTGGCAACTGTGAATATTCAATTGCAGGTTCACAGTTTTATACCCAGTTGCTCGATCACGACGGAATGATGCTTCACTCATCGTCAATCATGATGGACGGAAACGCTTACCTTTTTTCAGCCAGAAGTGGCACAGGAAAATCAACCCACACTTCTCTTTGGCAGAAGGTGTACGGCAAGGATAAAGCGGTAAATTTCAACGATGACAAGCCCGCTATCCGCATCATTAACTCAAAGGCGTATGCCTGCGGTACTCCTTTTTCAGGCAAATCGGACATAAATTTGAATGTAGTTGTGCCGCTTAAAGCAATCTGCTTTATCGAAAGAAGCGAGACCAATTATATCGAAAAAATACCGCCGTTTAAGGCAATCCCGCTTATTATTAACCAAACTATTTTTAAAGGACAGACACCCGAAATACAGCAAAAAGTACAGAATATGATAGCCCGAATCATTTCGACTGTTCCTGTATATAAGCTCGGTTGTACCATTTCCGACGAGGCTGCAATACTTGCCCATGACGTTACGAGCGGCGAAAAGAACATATAATGAAAAAGACAAGGTTAATCGAAATTTTACCCAAAATAAATGAGGCGCTTGCTGAAGGTCAAACGTTTTCATTTATGCCTAATGGCATTAGTATGCTCCCGACCATTGTAGGCGGACGTGACACGGTTACGATTGCAAAACCCACCAACAAGCTAAAAAAGTTTGATATTATTTTATATCGAAGAAAAAGCGGTCAGTTCGTTTTGCACCGTATTATTGATTTGGACGGCGACGGATACATTCTGTGCGGAGATAACGAGGTCTATCCTGAAAAAAATATCGAGCAAAATCAAATAATAGGTGTAGTCACTCGCTATACAAGAAAAGGTAAAATTATTGAAGTTGATAGCAAAAAATTCATCAGCGATGCTAAAAAAAGGGTCAATTCACGTCCTTTCAGACAATTTATTTTCAGAGCAAAAAACAAGTTAAAAAGAATATTCAGAATAAAATAAAGAGGTTGCGTTTAGCAACCTCTTTATTTTATTACACAAATATCATTTTAAGTATTAAAAGTGTTATAACACCCGGCACTCCGCCCAACGCTGAACACGATACAGTCCATATATTTATCGGTAAGGTGACTCCTGTAAAAATCCCGCTCACGCAAACAATAGTCAATGCTAAAAGTCCAAAAAGCGCAGTTATCAGCATAGTGCGAAATGGTCGCCTGCCCCTAAATGAAAATATAATCAAAGCAATAGCGCATATCACCCCACCGATATAAAAAGCATACTCTATCATATTTTAGTTTGTCCTCCTCTTTTTTGTAATTTATATGAGGAAAGGACGAACATTTATACATCAAAATTTAAAAGCTATGGTTGTCCCCCACAGCTTTTTTATCAATTTATTATTTTATCGGCTCAAAATCCACCGCGCCATGCTTACACCACGGGCAAATAAAATCATCGGGCAGATTTTCGTCCTCGTGAACATAGCCGCAAATCTTGCAAACCCAGCCCTTTTTGCCCTCGGTTTCGGGCTTTGGCTTAACGTTTGCGTGATAATAGGAGTAGGTCATTGTTTCGGCTTCGGAAACCACACCAGACTCGGTAACGCTGCAAATAAACATTCCGTGAGTGCCCAAATCAACGTAATCTTCCACCTTTAACGACATATAGGAATTGATATATTTCGGCAATACAACCAGTCCGTTATCAGATCTTTTCGGCTCGCAATCGACAAATTTATTTACATTTCGACCACTTTGGAAACCAAACACCTCAAACACCTTAAACGGCGCCTCAACAGAAAGGCAATTTACGTTCATTATGCCTGTATTTTTGATAACGTGGTGAGAATAATTCTCTTTACTAATCGTTACCGCAACTCTATTGGGAGTATTTGTAACCTGGGTGACGGTATTTACAATTAGTCCATTGTCCTTTTTGCCATCGTTAGAGGTCACAACGTAAAGTCCGTAACCAATATTGAAAAGAGCGTTTAAGTTGTTCTTTTCGTCAATGCCGGTCTTATCATACTCGCGGCAAAGTTCGTCAGCAAGTGCTTCAAGCTGGGCACTGCTATCTTCATTCAGCGCTGACATAATCGATACCTTTTGCTCCGCAAAGGTAATATTCTTCGAAGTTTCGAGCATTTTTTCCATTATTTTAGCTGCCATCGGAGCCCACGTTCCATTTTCAATAAAGGCAACCGTTCTATTCTGATAATTGCGTTCGGTCAAATGGTTGATAAACTCGCGCATAAATGGGAAAATATCGCCATTATACGTTGTTGTAGCGAGAACGAGCTTACCATAGCGGAAGGCATCCTCGACCGCTTCGTACATATCGCAACGTGCTAAATCATTAAGTACAACCCTCGGACAACCCTTTGCCTTTAACTTGTCAGCGAGAATATGTGCTGCTTTTTTTGTATTTCCGTAAACGGAAGTATATGCGATAACAATTCCTTCGCTTTCGACCGAATAGGACGACCATTTTTGATAAAGGTCAATGTAATAGCCGAGATTTTCGGTGAGAATGGGTCCGTGAAGTGCGCAAATTGCCGAAATTTCAAGCCCTGCAATCTTTTTAAACAAATTCTGCACCTGAACGCCGTACTTTCCAACGATGCCAAAGTAATAACGACGCGCTTCACATGCCCAGTCCTCGTCGACGTCAAGCGCTCCAAACTTACCGAATGCATCGGCCGAAAAGAGTACCTTGTCATAACTGTCATAGAACATTATTACCTCGGGCCAATGAACCATCGGCGCAGCAACAAAGTTAAGCTCGTGACGACCGAGCGAAAGGGTATCTCCTTCCTCAACGACCACCTGATTGTCGGTAAATTCATTGCCAAAAAACTGCTTCATCATAGCAAACGATTTTGAAGATGAAACAATCTTTACATCGGGATAAACCTTTAAAAAATTGGCAATATTAGCCGAATGGTCGGGTTCCATGTGCTGAATTATGAGATAATCGGGTGTTTTTCCTTCGAGTGCATCGGCAACGTTATCCAACCAAGTGTGAGTGAAACGTGCGTCAACCGTATCGACCACCGCAATCTTTTCATCGATAATAACATAGGAATTATACGCCATGCCATTTTCGACGACATACTGCCCTTCAAAAAGGTCAATTTCGTGGTCATTAACACCAACATATTTAATATCATTTGTAATTTTCATATTTTTTCTCCGTTAATCTTTATATTTTGGAATATACAATTTAGATTATGCAAATATTTTACCACATTTTAATACAAATTTAAAGCACTTTTTTAATATAAATTCCTGTCATTTTTTAGTACAGTTTTTATTTCCAAAAGGTTCAATATTTTGTTATTTTTTTGACAATGTTAGCCAGTAGTAAAAGCAGCTAAAATCGTTGACAATAAAGGAGTTTTAATTTATAATAATCTTATAATTTTTCGATCTGGAAAGGTGGCAAAATAATGTCTTTTTACCTAAAAGGCGTCCACATCCCTCATTTTAAGAACACGACTAATTTATCCGCAGTAAAAATGACTGCACCCAAATATGTTTCTATACCTACCTCGATGCATATCGGAGCTCCTGCTACTCCGATTGTCAAGGTTGGCGACTCGGTAAAGACAGGTACCCTCATCGCAGAACAGAATGGATATATTTCATCCCCCGTTTATTCGAGCATTTCGGGTACTGTTACCGAAATTTCAGATATGCTTCTATCAAACGGAAAAACCGCCCCGATAATTACAATCGAATCTGATGGCGAAATGTCGGTTGACGAAAGCATTTCCGTCCCCGTTGTAAATAACAAAGAGGATTTAATCGCTGCTATTAAAAAGAGTGGAATTGTCGGTCTGGGCGGTGCCGGATTCCCAACCTATGTCAAATTTGACACCGATAAGCCGATAAACGAGCTTATTATCAACTGCGCCGAATGTGAGCCATATATCACAAGCGACTCTGTGACAATAGTCGACCGCATTGACGACATTGTTTACGCTATTGACATTCTCACAAAGTATATAAAAATTGACAAAATTATTTTTGGCATTGAAAAAAACAAACAAGCGGCTGTTAACACAATTAAAACCGCTTTTAAAGACAGGTCAAACGTAGAAATCAAAACGTTACCGACTCTATACCCTCAAGGCGCTGAAAAGGTGCTTATTTACCACACAACCAAAAAAGTTGTAAAAATTGGCGAACTCCCGATTGACATCGGTTGCGTGGTGTCAAATAGCTCAACAATAGCTGAAATCGGAAACTATCTCAAAACAGGAATGCCGCTGATAGAAAGATGCATCACCGTTGATGGAAACATCGTAAAAGAACCGAAAAATGTAATCGTTCCCATCGGTACTCCGCTCGAGGAAGTGTTCGAATTCTGCGGCGGATTCACCGACGAGCCGAAAAAGGTGCTTTACGGCGGGCCTATGATGGGAATTGCAGTACCCTATCTGACGGTACCGGTACTAAAAAACACCAATGCTATTTTAGCATTCAATCGTACCGAAGCAAAGGTAGCTAAAACTACCGCTTGTATTAAATGCGGCGGATGTGTAAACGCCTGCCCCTTTGGAATAAACCCCGTCACAGCGACAAAGGCACTAAAAACCGAAGATTTAGATGGACTCGAAAGATCGGGCGTTGAGCTATGTATGAGCTGTGGCTGTTGCTCATTTGTCTGCCCGGCAAAGAGACCGATTGTTCAAAATAACAAAATTGCAAAAGAAACTTTATTTGAATTGAGAAAAAAGGAGGCAAAAGTATAATGGCAGCATCGAGAATGTATCTTTCAATTTCTCCCCATATCAGAAGCAAAATTTCAACCACAAGCATAATGCTTGACGTTATAATCGCGCTTTTGCCCACAACTATTGCCGGATGCGTCATATTTGGATTACGCTCACTTGCCGTTGTTACCGTTTGTGTGCTAGCCGCGGTTGCTTCCGAATTTATTTTCAATCTCATTATGAAAAAGGACCAGACTATCGGTGATTTAAGCGCCGTTGTTACAGGTCTCCTCCTCGGACTTAATCTTACTGCCAGCATTCCGCTTTGGCAGGCGGCTGTCGGCTCGGTATTCGCGATTATTATTGTTAAATGCATCTTTGGCGGACTTGGCTGTAACGTCGTAAATCCTGCAATTACAGCACGTGTGTTCATGCTAATCGCGTTTACTGCAGTCACATCCTCTGCTTCGCCCACCATAGTTGATACGGCTTCAGGCGCTACCCCTCTTGACGTTTTAAAAGGCAACGATGGTAGCATTCCGTCAATCCTTAATCTATTTCTCGGAATAAAGGGCGGTGCAATCGGCGAAGTTTGTATCGTAGCTCTTATCATTGGCGGAATTTATTTAATCGTACGTCGTGTAATCACTTGGCACATTCCCGTTACATTTATTGCAACTGTGTTTATTTTCAGTTTCATATTCGCTGATTTTGATTTTAATTCCGCAATAATATTTGCTTTATCAGGCGGTCTCTTTATTGGTGCAATATTCATGGCAACCGACTACGTTACATCTCCCTCGACACCGCTGGGTAAAATCATATTTGCTTTTGGAGCCGGTTTTATCACCGTGATCATTAGATTCTATGCCATCTATCCCGAGGGTGTTTCATTCGCAATATTACTTATGAACATAGTTAATCCATACATCGAAACTCTCACCAAGAGAAAAATTTTCGGAGGTAGAGAGAAATGAAAAAACATTTAACTACAATATGTTCCCTTTCGATAATTAGTGCGGTTGTTGCAATTCTGCTTGCTGCAACCAATCACATTACCGCACCGATAATTAAAGCACAGGAAAATGAAGCAGCTTTTGCCGCTCTGACCGAAGTTTTCCCAGACGGTGAAGGATTTGAACAGATTGACATTTCAAAGTACAAATTACCAAGCACAATCACCGAGGCGCATAGTGAAAAGAGCGGTGGTTACGTATTTAAAATTGAAACCGTAGGATATGATTCAGGATTTGTCATTATGTTTGGCATCGATGCAAACGGGACCATAACTGGCACTAAATGTATTAAAAGCAAAGAAACACATGATGCAAAAAACACCTATGGAAAGACTCTTACCGGCAAAACAAAAGACACAATCGACAGCGTTGATACAATTTCCGGCTCAACAAAGACGACAGCTGCATATAAAAATGCCGCAAAGGATGCCATCAATGCATCTATAATCCTCGGCGGCGGCACTGTCGATTTGCGTGATGAAGCGCAAATTCTGAATGATAATCTTTCCGCTGCTCTACCCGACGGCGAAAGTAAGTTCACTTCATTATTTATCACCGAGGAGCTTGACGGAGTTTCTGCAGTGTATAAAGCAGACAACGGTAAGGGCTACGTATTCATCAGTGGCGAAAACTTTATCGCAACCGATGCAAACGGCGAAGTTGTTTCCGATGTTGACGATGAGCTTAAACTCAGCATATCCGACTCAGCTAAACAGATTATCTTATCAGAAATCAAGGAAATCGACATTTCGAGATATGAAGATATGCCGAAGCAGGTTGTAAAAGCATACAAAACAACCAGCGGCAACTATGTATTTGACCTTAACGCTGCAGGATTCGGAATTAACGGCGATGCTTACTATAACCCTTCCGGCGAATATATTATGATTAAGGTTTCGGCTACCGCTGAAGGCAAAATCATCATGTGCGAAACAATTTCACAGAAGGAAAGCAACGGAATAGGCGATGTTTGTGCAAAACCCGAATTCTATTCGCAGTTTAACGGAAAAGAAGAAACAAATTACAGAGAAATTGACGCAATAAGCGGCGCAACCATTACTACCAACGGATACAAAACCGCCGTTTCAAAGGTGTTTGAAGCAATAAAAATTCTGAAAGGAGATGGCTGATATGAGTAATAAAAACAGTAACTTATCGATTTTATTAAAAGGTCTTCTCCTCGAAAATCCCGTATTCGTGCTTATTCTCGGAACCTGTCCTACGCTCGCTACAAGCAAAACGATAATAGACGCATTGGGAATGGGACTCGCCGCTACTGCCGTTCTTATTTGCTCGAATATGGTTATTTCCCTGATCAGAAGATTTATTCCCGACACAGTACGAATCCCCTGCTACATCGTTATTATCGCGGGATTCGTTACGGTGGTCGAAATGTTTATTCATGCATACCTGCCATCCCTTTACGAAGCGCTGGGTGTTTATCTGCCGCTGATAACTGTTAACTGCATCATCCTCGGCAGAGCTGAAATGTTTGCAAGTAAAAATACCGTTTTCAAATCAGCTCTCGATGGAGTCGGAATGGGACTCGGATTTACACTCGCATTGCTTTCAATAGCCACCATTCGCGAGGTAATCGGAGCAGGTACCTTTGCAGGAATAGAAATCCCCGTACTCGTCGATTTCAAAATCAAATTCTTACAAGAAACGCCCGGCGGATTCCTTGTGTACGGAATTATGATTGCGGTAGTTTACAAACTTACACACGGAAAGGCACCTAAAAAGACGAAATTCGGGTGCGAATCCTGCCCGTCATTCGCAGTTTGCGGTGGCGTAAAATGCGACAACACAGCAAAGGAGGCTAAATAATGGACTTCACCGGTTTAATTATAATTCTTATGTCCTCCGTACTAGTAAACAACTATGTTCTTAGCCAATTTCTTGGTATATGCCCGTTTTTAGGCGTATCAAAGAAGCTTAATCAAGCGGTCGGTATGGGATTTTCGGTTATCTTTGTAATGGTTATTGCCACTACTGTTACCTGGCCAATTCAGTACTATTTGCTTAATAGCTACGGACTCAGCTATATGCAGACCATCGTATTCATTCTCGTTATTGCTGCGCTTGTTCAGTTTATCGAAATAGCGCTCAAAAAGTTTATACCCTCTCTTCATAAGAGTTTGGGTGTTTACCTGCCGCTGATTACGACAAACTGCGCTGTATTAGGCGTTACCATCGAGAATATTGACGAGAGTTTTACCTTTACCGAATCAATCGTAAATTCTCTCGGTTGCGGACTCGGTTTCCTTCTGGCGATGGTGCTGTTTTCAGGTGTTCGTTCAAAGATTGATGAGGCCGAAATTCCCAAATGTTTCAAAGGTTTACCTGCTACCCTCATCGCCGCTTCATTTGTTTCAATGGCATTTTTCGGCTTTAAGGGCATAGTAGGCTAAGGAGGTAGTGAGAAATGATTGAAAATATTCTTGTTGCCCTTCTGATTGTAGCTTCGGTAGGAATAGTATGTGCAG
>JAFOCB010000088.1 GCA_017381515.1 Clostridia bacterium
ACATCAGCCTGACAGCGAGGGCAGGGACACAGACCGAACATGCGGACATACTTGTCCACCTTCTCTAAAGTCAGGTCGTACATGATGTTGATCACGGTAGTCTGCTCGCCGGATTCTTCAGTATTCGGTTCCGGCTCGGGTTCCGGTTCCGGCTCGGGTTCGGGTTCCGGCTCGGGTTCCGGCTCGGGCTCGGTCGGAAGCTCGGTAACTACCTTGAAATCGTAATTGATAACGTCAAATGTGCCATAATCGTTGGTAGCGGTGATACGATAGTAATATTCACCAACACCGAGTGAACGGAAGGCAATCGCATTGTCAACCGTCTTTATATTAAACGTTGTGGCATTCACCGTCACGGTTTTACCATACACGCGGTTGCCATTGAGGTCAAAAATGCCTCCGTTTACCGTCGTAATATTGCCACCGAGCGATGTAATCGTACCCGTCAACTTGCAAACCGTATAGGCAATCTTAATCTTGTCAGGATAGTTTGTATCCTCGGAAAGTGCAAAGGGTACAAGCTCCTCGTCTATTTCGCCATCGGTGGCAATAATCCACTTGCCGTCCTTTGACTTATACCATTTTTCGCCGTAGTAATTGGTGGTCGAGGCAACGATAACTACCGTTTCCCCTGCGGAAAATTCTTCGGCAGCGGTGGTGGTGTCGGGATATTTTACATAAGGTACAGTACGGCTTGTCGTGCCGTTTTCGCCGACGATGAATGAGGCGTAAACGTCAAGCTTTTCTTCCCATACAAGCTCGTCAGCGGTGGGTGTAGTCGATTTCCACTGTGCAGTCACAGTCATTGTCGCGGTGGCATAGCTCTCACTTGTAAAGGGGTTGCCGTTGGCGTCCAACCAACCCACAAAAATATAATCCTCACGTGTCGGGACGGGCAACTCACCTACTACTGTGCCTGCCGTATATGTAGCGCTTTCGGTGTCACATTCGCCACCGTTAGCGTCAAAGGTAACTACAACCTCGTCGGTGCCAAGCACCGTAAAGGGATGATTGATAAGCTCGGCTTCACAAAGGGCATTTTTTGCCGTTACCTTGTAAATATAGTTGCCCGAAAGGAGCTTTCCGAACGAAATGTAACTATCGACCAGAGAAAGACTGGCGGTTACTGTATTGGGTGTAATCGTCTTGCTCGTGGCGGCAGTTACGCCATCGTCATAGTAAACTCCTGCGGTAAGCTCGGTTATCATTGAGGAAGCCGATTTTACCGTTCCCTTGAGCGAAAATGACGCACCCTTTGTCAAATTTTGGGGTAGGGTTTGGTCGGAAATGGTCAGACTTTCGAGGTCCTCAACCTTTTCCAAATCGGCGGCACTCACCCAGTAGCCCGAATCGGTTTTGTAATAAATCGCGCCGTCGGTGTTCACGTGAGCGCCAACTATTATTAGTACAGTTTTATTATTGATGGTAAAAACAGCGGTATCCTCGCCGTCAACCATGGTATAAGGTGCCTTTCGCAAAACGGTTGACTCGGCGGTCACGCTATACTTTGCATAAAAATATTCCGAAATGGGATAAAATCCACTTGAATTCATCTGAATAGAATATGCGGTAAAGGTATGTCCTCTATGGTCGGATGAGCCGAGGTCAAAATAAAGTGTATCGTTATTATGCGCGTTGTTATGCGAATAATAGGTCAGGTAGCCGCTCGAATTATATCCACCGCAGAGAACAATGTGCGGATACTTTGCGCATTTGTGGCAGTACCAGATTATCGGGTCACCCGCCGAAACAACATCGCGGTTTACCGAATATAAGAATTTACCGTTTGTGACGGTCAGCTTCTGAAGTGTACCCCAGCCGCCATTTACAATCTGGTCCTTTAAGCCGCGGCAGTTTATGGACGTAAGCGATGTGAGTCCGCCTGCCCTTAAACAATCGCGTACAAATTCGGCACATTCTCCCTTTCCGTCGTTCCAGTGCGCCTTTGCATACGCGAGGGCAGCCGTCGGGTCGTATCCCTCGGCAGAGACGGTAACCACCGCAACCGAAAACATGGTCAGTACCATTATAAGCGTTAACGTAAGTGACAATGCGCTTTTTAAATAGCGTTTAATCGACAACATTTATCCCTTTTTCCTCTCTTATTTCAATCAAATAGTTACAAAATTGCTAATAAATATTACATTTTGTAATTATACATCATTTTTACTAAAAGGTCAAATGTTTATTTATTATAGTTAAATGTTTCTTGCAGTTTTCTCCATTTCGCCCATAATTGCCGCTGAAAAGGGGCAATCAACCCGCAAAAAGGCGCAAAAAAACACCCCTTGTCACAACCGATGGCAAGGGGTGTCTGTGATTTATTTAATTGCGTGGATATTGAGTACCGATGTGCTGTAAAGGAAAAGAACGTCCTTATTCGCGAAATCAACGAATTTCGCAACCACCTGCGGCGAAATATAACGAATGTCAACCAGCGTCACACTCTTATACCCTTCGGCGAAATAAGGTGCGATACTGCTACCGAAGGAATCCCTGAAAAGAATCAGATTCTTGTCGGTGGTAGCCGCCTCGTTTTCTATCCGCAGGAGTGACTTTGACCCCGACAAAAAGAACTCGTACGGGTCGGACGAGGTCAGCTTATCCTCGTTATAAACCGAAATATATTTTTCGTCGGTATAATCGTACACGCGGCAGTTTGAAAGGTCATCGTTTTGCATATAATACAGCTTTTCCGCGTCGATTGGCAGAGCCGCCTGACCGTAATAAACACCGCGGAAATTGTCGATTACCTCAACCTTTTCGTAATCTGCCGAAAGGGTAACGCCCATTTTATCGGCGAGAAGCTCGGCAACGTCGAGAATTTTTTCCTGGCGCCAATGGGTATCGGTGGTGTAATAGTCGTCAATCTCCAAAAGCGGCATTATATCAATATATTCGCCATAATCGGTACCCTTTTTAAACTCGGTCAAAAGTCGGTCGTAATCCATCGAGGGATAGCCGTTACTTTCGGCTAAAAAGTAGCTTTTGTCGGGAATAATCGAGAAATACACCTTCGAGCCGCTATCCTTTAAATAGTCGTCGTAAATCGAGCGAAACCTCTTTGTCGCATACGAAAGAGAAGCCTCGTTAAGCGGATATTCGAGCTTTGCCAGATGCCCGTCCTGCAAATAAATTCCGTTATTGTCCCGCTGACCGAAAAGGTACTTTGCAGCAATCGCCTTTACCGAGCGGAAGCCGTCACGAAGCGGAAAATGGTCGAGGGTATATTTGTCAAACTCGGTCATAAACCGTCCGCCAAAAACCGTTTCCTGCGTGACTTCGGGAAATTCGGCAAGCAGTCGTCTTTCACTTTCGGAAACTTCCTTGTCGGGCAGCAGCAGTCCCGCCGCCAAAAAGCCGAATACAAAGAGGGATGCGGCAATTACAACGATATAATTCTTAATTTTTGATAACATTTCGCATCATCCCCCCTTTTTAAAATCTGAAATACAAAAACGGGTTAAACGAGCCGTCGATAAGATATGCCGTACAAAGTACAAGCATTATCATCAGTACAATCGGCTCCAAAATATCAATAGCCACGGCTCCGCCCCTTGTCCCCTTTGCGCGAGTGACAAGCGACTTTATAATCGGGGTTGAGCCGACCGCCGCCATAATGATTATCACGGCATAACTTTTGAGAAAATACAGGGTGTCGGCGGTGACAAGCGGCAATCCTTTCAGCCCAAACATCGAGCCGACCGCCGATACCGCCGAGGAAAGCGACTCGGAATCGAAAAGGACAAAGCTGATGAGAACAATCGGTATTACGTAAATGACGCTAAACGCCTTCACCTTTTTAAGCAGAGAGAGCAGTCCAAACTTTTCTATCATGAGCAGAGCCGCGAAAAGAAGTCCCCACGCGACAAAGGTCCATGCCGCTCCGTGCCAAAGACCTGTCGCCATCCAGACGACAAGAATGTTAATAATTCTTCGTACGGCGGACACTCTGTTTCCACCGAGCGGAATATAGAGGTAATCGCGGAACCACGTTCCGAGGGACATGTGCCATCTGCGCCAGAATTCCGTAACGCTCCGCGAGATAAAGGGATAATTGAAATTCTCGCAAAAATGGAAGCCAAAAACCTTTCCCAGTCCGATTGCCATATCGCTGTAACCCGAAAAGTCAAAGTAAATATGAAGCGCGTACGAAACAGCATACACCCAGAAAAAGAGCACCGAGGTAGCTTCACTCGCCTTAAATTCGGCTACAAGCTCACCCAAAACGTTGGCAACCAGTATCTTTTTAGCCAGACCGATGATAAATCGTCTGATACCTTCCGACGCAAGCTGAATCGAATGGGTGCGATTGTCGAGTTCCTTCGCGATGTCGATATAGCGCACAATCGGTCCCGCGATAAGCTGCGGAAACATTGCGATATATGCCGCGAGGTTGATAAAATTGCGCTGTGCCGCAACCTCACCGCGATAGACGTCCACCGTATAGCTGAGCATCTGAAAGGTGTAAAAGCTAATACCAATCGGCAGCGCAATTTTAAGCAGCGGCAGGGAAAGTCCCGTCACCGCATTGAAATTGTCGATGAAAAAGTCGGCATACTTGCAATAGCCGAGCAGCCCCAAGCTCACCAAAACCGACAGGGTTAAAAACACGCTTGCCAGTCGCTTATTATCCCGATATTTTTCAATCAGGCGGCCGAGAAAATATCCCTGCGTAATCGAAAAGAGCATAAAAACGAGATATTTCGGCTCTCCCCAGCCGTAGAAAAACAAGCTGGAAAGAAGCAAAACGGTATTTTTAAGCACCTTTGGCACCGCAAAATACAGCGCGATTACCACCGGCAAAAAGTAGAACAAAAACGGAATACTTGAAAAAAGCATTTTTTATTTAAACTCCAATGTTTTTTTACTTATTCTTGTTAAAAAAGGGCCCATCTATTCGATGAGCCCTCCTAAAATTCATTTTTTTACCTAAATTATCTTTCGAGTGCCTTTTCGCAAACGGTGGTAAACTCGGGATATGCTGCCTTTAATGCGGCGGCAAAGTTGTCGAGATTATCCTTTAAGCCATAGACGGAAACTACGTAATCGTCAACGGTATAGATTGCGAACTTATCAGGCATACCGCAAATCCAACGTGTTTCTTCCAAGCTCTTCTGCAAAGCGGCGGTTAATTCGCTCATCTTTGCTGTGTCCTTTACGTGGAAAGCACCTGCGGTAAAGTTGTTCTGCATCATTGCGTGCATGAGTGAAGCAGCGTTATCAATATCTGCAACGTAGTCGGTCGGGAAGCTAAAAACAGACTGAAGCGCTTCGGCATCGTCAACAACGAATGATGTTGCTCCGTCAGCGGTCGGGAACTTGCTTTCTTCGGCAAATTTATCCCAAACGGCAGAAAGAAGTGCTGTCGAATCGGCAATATCATACTTTTTGGTTACTGTGGTGTTAGAAGCGTCGCCTTCACTTCCTGTGCCGGTTTCACTGCCGCCACAAGCGACCAGAGAAAGTGCCATAACTAAAACTAAAGCGAGAGATAAAATTCTTTTCATTCTTAAAATTCCTCCGTTAAAAATGGTAAAAATTATGATAATTTTCATTACAATTATATTATACCATTTCCCCGGCCAAAAAGCAACCACATTTCCCTTTTTGGAAAAAGTTTTATAAAAAGGAAAGTGGTATAATAACGGCGTTGTTTTGATCAGCAAATTATCTGCACTCACGACCAACCGCCACAATAAAACAAAAATCCCCAACCTGCAAGCAGGTCGGGGATAATTATTCAACAGAACGACTAAAAACACACCAACAAACAACACTTTATTTTATACCCGTTTTTAACCGATAAATCACGTTAAAGCCGTAAATACATATAGTGTATCTAAAAAGGAAAAATAAAGCCCTTTCTTTGAATGAACTACTTGTAATCTTCTTTAACATTTCAGGATATTCTTTTCGTTCTTTCATTTCTTTTAATTTTGTTCTAA
>JAFOCB010000089.1 GCA_017381515.1 Clostridia bacterium
CGGCATTCTGCATGCCATGGCAAGGCATGCAGTCGGGAAAGTGTGAGAGTTTTGCGAGTGAGTGTACGCCAAGGCGTACGCCAAGAGCGAAACGAGAACCCAACACGGAAAACTACAACGGGGCGAAAGGGTGCAACATCAGGTATAAACAAAAGGGGCAAGAGTAGCTGCGGGGGAATAGACCCCCGCAATCATATCTGGGAAGTAAGAAGCAAAGCTTTAATTCCCGAAATGACAAAGAAACCTTTTAAAGCTTTACTTCATCGCAAAGCGGATGAAAGACGGCGGTTTTCCTAAACCGCCTCAGCCCGCATAGAAGCTTCCAGTATCTCCGATTTAGATAAGTCAGCCCGTTTTAATTTTTGGATAAATCGTTGCGTTATATTTTATTTTTTCTCGGTGCGTAATTTGAGTAAACGAAATGCCGATTACATTCTTTTCGGGAGGATGCTAGGCGGATAAATGCGTTTTATTTCATCCATTTTTGGAGCGTACTTTGTGAAAGCGAAACATCCATTAAATCCATTTTTGGAGCGTACTTTGTAAGTAAAAGCGAAATATTTTCGCCGTTTTAGTTCCTGTTTTTTGATTGCCTATTTAGTGTTTAATTGATTTTAATCGGTGTCGAGTGTTTGCGGATAGGTGATTTCATTCGTTTTTTTTATTTCTTTTTTTTTAGTACTTAATACATAAAAAAAGACCTGCAAGCCGCGAATTCTTGCAGGTCTCTTATGACGTCCAAAATGTCACGAGCGAACGCCATAATGTTAACAAATCTAATAGAGTTATATCATACGATGTATGACCTGTCAAACTTAAAATCATAGTTTTTGAAAATTATGCAGATATTTTATTGTGATGCCCCTCTTCCATGTACTTCAGATATTTAAATAAATGTTCTTCGAATGTGTTTTCTGTCTTCCCGTCGTTGTATTCATCAATAACTTGAAGCTCCTTGCCGTCCTCTCCATAAGCATGCAAGTTACGTACTCTTTTCTCTCCGTATCTCAGATGCCACCAAGTTTTTACAAGGCGTAACCACATTTCAGGCGATAAAGTTTTGTCGTAAAACTTTTTCTTGATTGCAGGTGTAGAAACTAGAGCCATCCATGCGGGGAGGTCGTCGCAATCTTCTGCGGTGAAATCATCCATTTCGGGCGAGGTGACGAAATCATAACTATCAGGCGATAAATACAAAAGTCTCCAGTCTTGATAAAACGACTTAATTTCATCATCTGAAAATGTCTCTGTTTTTTTGCGTACAAAGTGACATCGCACACACAAGCCAAGCTCATCATCCTTCCATGATTCTTTTTTGACAGGTATAAAATTGTGTGCCTTTACGTACTCACAAAACTTCTCAAAGTCTGCG
The DNA here is from genome assembly GCA_017381515.1 of Clostridia bacterium. Lineage (GTDB taxonomy): Bacteria > Bacillota > Clostridia > Oscillospirales > Acutalibacteraceae > UMGS1976. The sequence continues at coordinate 1,373 of JAFOCB010000089.1, forward strand.
GTGTGGCATTCGTAGGCGTTGATGTGCTGCGTAACTTTATGTCCCCTGCTGCGGAAATAACGATGTTTCCAAGTTCCAGAGTCAGCGAAATCTTTTTGGATGTATTTCATGATATAGAAAAGTGCCGAGTCGTCCATGGTGTAACCTTTTTTCTTTTTGACACGTTCCAGCTTACAGAATCCTTTTTTCCAGTACTGATTCTGAAATTCCTCATTGCGGATATAAGAACAGTTTAATAATACATGCCAATGGAATCGCCCGTTTTTGGAGCCATGTTCAGGGACTGCGAGCCAGTGAATAGTTTTTCCAGTCGCTTTTGAAAGTCTGTCTATGCATTGGTATAAATCGTTGCGAGCTTGCTTCTCTGATTCAGGAGCTACTGCATAAGTAAGCGTAACAAATCGCACATGATGACCATAAAGGCGTGTGTTGTAAAAGCGAGTCATTTCTGCTCGTGTGCGGCGAAGGCTGCGTTCTTGTGATTCTGCTTTCTTGATAAGCATTTCATCGAACTTCTTTGACGGTTTGCCAGTGTGAAAAACAATTGTGCTTTGTTTGTTAAAGTTACCTACAAGAGTAGAAATTTCCTTGGTTTTTTTGCGGCTTCCAGTGTTGCCGCCGATTTTGCGGCGAGCTGCAGAGTAGAATAATTCGATGTGGTCATGAAAATCTGATTGATAGATTCTCTCATTAAGATTCGCTAACATGTAAAAAATACCTTCCCTTATCGCTCATGGTCAGGAAATAAGCGGTAAACCGCTTTCGTGACAAGAACATCATATCACAGCACAAATAAAAAACCAAGTACTAAAATAAATAGTGCAGAAAAAACATAAAAATGCAGCTGCTGCCGCCAAGTGCGAGAACAGAGGAGAAATCGCACTGAGGGAAATCCTGCTGAA
>JAFOCB010000090.1 GCA_017381515.1 Clostridia bacterium
TGGACTCAGAAAAAAATTCAACATTCAGGATAATGTCGATTTGGTTGAAATTTTTAATGATGGCGACATGATTATTATTAAAAAGTATGAACCGACCTGCATGTTTTGTCACGAAGAAAATGATTTAATTTCTTACAAAGACCATCAAATTTGCAAGAAATGTATCGAGGAAATTAACAACACACTTTAATTAAATAATAACCGCCAGCAGATTATCTGTATGGCGGTTGTTATTTTTTTGTAGAAATATTTATATTAGTATGCTAAAATTCTGTTTAGGGAGGTGATACCGATGAAAAAAGTTAATAAACTTATCAATATGAATTTCTTTGGCGGTTATTTAATTTCCGCTATTTTAATTTGTGTTATGACTATAATATTTAATTCGTTTGATTCGCAATATAACAATACAATTTCTAATGCAATTATTATTACCTCGCTATTATCTTTGGGCATCGGTTTGCTTTCTCTATATCGATATAAAAAAATCAGCGTTAATAATATAATTTGGCTCATATTTTTATGCTCATTGTTTGTGAAAATTGGATATGCTATAAAATATCCTTATACCGTCAATCAGCACGACTTGGAAACAATTGATGCAAACGGACATTTAAATTATATTTATCGATTAGCCGAGTTTAAAGACCTACCAGATACAAACGAATGGCAATTATATAATCCGCCGTTGCATTATATTATTTCATCCGTCTTTTTCAACATTAGTCGTTTATTTGGATGGAGTATTGACGAATCTTTTGAAAACCTGCAAATGTTAACGGTTTTTTGGTCATCAAGCGTATCAATTATCGGATTGAAAATTTCGAGACGTTTTAATTTTAAGGGTTTGCCGTTAATATTGACATTTGCGTTGATTGCCTTTCATCCGTTTTTTACCGTGCTTGGAGGAAGCATTAACAATGATGCATTAGCTCTCTTTCTCGTTACAGTTTCACTCTATTATCTGATAAAATATCAACAATCTTTAAAAAGTGTTGATTTAGCACTGTTTTCAATCTCTGCCGGTATGTCAATTATGACAAAGTATTCTGCGTTTTTTGCAATATTTGCGATGTTGATTTACCTTGCTGCATATTCAATTAGAATTAACAAAATTTCTATAAAAGGCATTGCCTTAACCCTAGTGCCAATAATGATTCTCGGCTTTTGGTTTTGGGCGAGAAATGCGGTATTGTTTGGTCAAAATATTGTCCACTATAATAAGCTGAATCAATACAGTTTGTTATATATCCCGTATCCTTTTATATCGCGAATTTTTACTGTTACAGGCCACGAATTTTCACTTCCGTACTGCAATCCGTTTAATGATATGAATATCATACTATATTTGCTAAAAAATTCATTGTTTGGCGAGTTTAGGTTTAACTCTGTTACACAAGGGTTTATTTTGCTATTTCTTAATGTGATTTTTGTTCTAGCCACGGTGATTTCTATCATCGTTTTTATCAAAAAAAGAAGTGCTTTTGCACCGAAAAAATGTTATATTCCGATACTTTTTGTTTTTGTTGCCCAGATTGTTTTTTATCTGTTATATAGTTTTATTGAACCGTATGGTTGCTCAATGAATTTGAGAATTGTTCCTATGACAATTTTGTGCGGAATAATTATGTTTGGATATTTAATTAAATTCGTTCATATTAGGGCTCGGACGAGTAAATTATTTGTAGTATTATATGCCGTGTTTTTAATTGGTATAGTTTTGTTTGTTATTTTGTCGAGTACTGTTTTCATTTAGTATTTACTAGTGTTGTATATATTGACTTTTTGTTAATAAATAGGTATAATTATTTAAATATTATACGTTGATTTATGAAGGTGTTTAAATGATAAAGTTCAAAAGATGGGCTTCGATAGTTTCTCTCATGCTATGGGACTCATTTTGTGTATTTATATCGTTATATCTCGGTATAACTTTCCGCTACCCAAATACGTATAACAATCCATTGAATATACCGTTTGCGTATTACGATAATTTTCTTTATTATGTGTTAGCGTTTTCGATTGTAATGTTAGGTCTTAACTTTTTGTTTAGATGTTATAATTCTGTTCTCAAACGAGTAAATTTTAGCGAAGCAATCAGACAGCTTTTGTCATCCTTGATAGGGTTTGCTTTGTTCTATCTGTTGGATTTGCTCTTTATTACAAGTGACTTTTTACCAGTGCCAAAGCCACTTGAAATAGGAATATTACTTTTCATGACCTTGTTTATGTTCCTGTTTATGATGCTTGGCCGTTCATTTATAAAGCTTATATACGCAATACGAGTCAGGTTTTCGCACATTTCGGGCTATTCTGTTCAAAAGCGAGTCATTATTTTCGGTGCAGGTGAAGCAGGAGAATTCCTTGTTGCAAAGCTCGAAAATTCACCCGAGTTGGTTAAACCGGTCGCTTTTGTTGACGACGACCAGAATTTAACTGGCAAGCATATCAGAGGAATTAAGGTTATTGGTAACAGAGATAGATTGAAGGATGCCATAAACCGTTATAATGCCCAAGAGGTTATAGTTGCTATACCTACCGCTTCTCGTGAATTGTTAAAATACGTAGTTAACGTTTGCAACGAATGCAGATGCAGGATACGTCGATTTGGAAAAATTGATGACGTTGACCTCGAGAACGTAAAAACAACTAATATCAAATACGAAGATTTGTTGCGAAGAAACAGCGTAAATCTGAAAATGGAGAGCATAATCGAATTCATTAGCGGTAAGACTGTTATGATAACCGGTGGTGCAGGGTCGATTGGCTCCGAATTATGCCGTCAGGTGATGTCATTCGGCTGTGAGAAATTGATTATATTCGATATTAACGAAAATGGTCTGTTTTTTATAGACAATGAGTTAAAAGATGTTTACGGAACCGGACGTCATTTGACAATTCTCGGTTCAATTCGTGACGAAGCCCGTCTTGACGAAGTGCTTAACGAGTACAAACCACAGGTTATATTCCACGCTGCAGCGCATAAGCACGTGCCAATGATGGAAATTAACCCGAAGGAATCGATAAAAAACAATGTTTTTGGCACAATAAACGTTGCAAAAGCAGCCATAAATCACAAGGTTGACAAGTTTATACTTATCTCTACTGATAAGGCGGTTAACCCCACTAACATTATGGGCGCGTCAAAGAGAATTGCCGAATTGTCAATTCAGATGCTTGACAGAGATTCAGAAACCGACTTTGCTGCTGTTAGATTTGGAAATGTACTTGGCTCGAACGGAAGCGTTGTACCATTCTTTCAGAAGCAAATTAACGAGGGCGGTCCGGTAACCGTTACTCATCCCGATATGAGACGTTATTTTATGACCATTCCCGAAGCGGTACAGCTTGTTCTGGAAGCAGGAGCTATGGCAAAGGGTGGCGAAATATTCGTGCTCGATATGGGCGACCCTGTTAAAATTTACGACCTTGCCTGCGACATGATTAGATTATCGGGATTCGAACCGAATGTCGATATAAAAATTAAATTTACCGGCCTACGTCCAGGTGAAAAGCTGTTTGAAGAAATCAGCTTAGCCGACGAAGATGTTGACCGAACAAGTAATGATAAAATCGTGTTTATGAAACCGATTTCTCATGACTATAATATATTAAGGGAAAATATTTCTGATCTTTACGAAACGCTTGGTGATATTTCGCCTCTTAATATGTTCGGAATGGTAAAGAAGATTGTCCCAACCTTTAATCACAACGAAAAGAGTAGTGATCAAAAATGATTAAACGTAACGATTTTTTACCCTTTTGCAAGCCCTGTTATGACGAAGATGAAATTACCGCAGTAACCGACGTTATCAAATCGGGCTGGTGGACAAAGGGCAACGTTACAAAAGAATTTGAGAGAATTTTTGCCGATTATGTTGGTGCCAAATATGCAGTTGCAGTTAACTCCTGCACCGCGGCTATGCACCTTGCATTGTTGGCAAAAGGAATAGGTGAGGGCGACGAAGTAATTTCTACGCCTATGACCTTCTGCTCGACTATTAACAATATTGTGCACGTCGGAGCAAAGCCGGTTTTGGTCGATATTGACGCTAAAACAGGACTCATTGACGTTGACAAAATTGAAGCTGCAATTACCGAAAAAACAAAGGCGATTATTCCTGTTCATTATGCAGGACGTTGCTGCGATATGGATAAAATTTATGCCATTGCAGAGAAATACAATCTCTTTGTTTTAGAAGATGCTGCACATGGACTCTCTACCGAGTATAAGGGTAAGCGTATAGGCGGACATGGAATGACAGCTGCTTTTAGCTTTTATGTTACAAAGAATATATCAACCGCCGAAGGTGGTATGCTCACCACCGATGACGAGCAAATTTATGAAAAAGCATGTATCCTTTCTCTCCACGGAATGAGTAAAGATGCATGGGCTCGTTATGGTAATAAAAGCGATTGGCATTACGAAATTGAAGAGCCGGGATTCAAATATAATATTACCGATATTGCAGCAGCACTTGGCATTGAGCAAATGAAGAAGCTTGATGATATGCAAAAAATCAGAGACGAGTATGTCGAAATTTATAACAATGCTATTGATAAAATTGATGGCATCGATTATTTAAAGGATAACGATTTTTGCAAAAGTTCGAATCATCTGTATATCATCAATATCGATAACTCAAAATTTGATATTACTCGTGATGATTTTATAAACATTTTGCGTGATTACAATATCGGCACAAGCGTTCACTTTATTCCGATATTTATGCACCCGTTTTACAAGGATTTGCTTGGATATAAAAAGGGCGATTTCCCCGTATCAAAAAAATTGTTTGATGGAATTATATCGCTTCCACTCTTTCCTTCAATGACCCGAGAGGACGTTGTTTATGTCACAGAAGTATTACGAGAAATTGCCGAAAAGCATGCAAAATAATGCGGTAATTGAATACTGCAATATACTTTCTAAAAAAAAAATTATACTATTTTTAAAGAGACTATTCGATATAACCGTTTCTTTTTTAGCGCTTTTCGTTTTAGTTGTTCCATTCGTTCTAATCTCCATTTGGATTGTGCTTGATTCAAAAGGTTCTGCGTTTTTTGTTCAAAAGCGAGTTGGTAAAAACAATAAGAATTTTGGCATAATTAAGTTTAGAACCATGGTTAGTAACGCTAGCGAGCTTGGTGGCACCTTGACAAGCGGCGATAATGATAACCGAATTACTAAAGCGGGTAAATTTCTACGTAAATTTAGGATTGACGAGTTGCCCCAGCTTATAAATGTACTTATCGGTCAAATGAGCATTATCGGACCTCGCCCGGAGGTAAGAAAATTTGTCGATGTTTATACCGATGAGCAAATGGCAACTCTACTTGTTAGACCGGGTATTAGTTGTTCATCAAGCGTTGCCTTTGCAAACGAGGGAGAAATTCTCGAAAAATCAAGTGATCCGGACAATACATATATTGACGAAATCCTGCCTGACAAGGCAAAAATGAATTTAGAATATATTAAAAATCTTTCAATTAAGAATGATATAAAAATTATATTCAGCACGATTAAAGAAGTATTATGATAGGGGTTGATAAAATTGGAAAAAATTCTGATTGTTGACGATGATTATAATATCGCCGAATTACTGAAAATTTATCTTGAAAAAGAAAAATATGAAACAGTTTTAGCACATGATGGTATGGAGGCAATAACCCTTTTTGAAAAAGAACAACCTGATATTGTACTTCTTGACGTAATGCTTCCAAAGCTTGACGGTTGGCAGGTTTGTCGTCGTCTGCGCGAAAATTCACTTGTACCTATCATTATGCTCACGGCAAAGGGAGAAACCTTTGATAAGGTTCTCGGTTTCGACATCGGTTGCGACGACTATATCGTAAAGCCATTTGATGCAAAGGAAGTAGTAGCTCGTGTAAAGGCGGTTTTAAGGCGTACAATGACTACTGTTGATATTAAGAAGGAGATTGTCTATGATAATCTTAGTATCAATATAAATAATTACGTAATGCTGGTCAATGGCGAACAAATTGATACTCCTCCAAAGGAACTCGAACTGATTTACCATCTTGCAGGTCATCCCAACCGAGTATATACACGCAATCAGTTGCTTGATGAAGTGTGGGGATTTGATTATTATGGTGACTCGCGCACCGTTGACGTTCATATAAAGCGCTTGCGCGAAAAACTTGAAGGCGTTAGCGAAAAATGGGCGCTTAAAACCGTTTGGGGAGTTGGTTACAAATTCGAAACAAACGAACAAAGATATTAAAAAATAAATTAGTTACTAAATATTTTTTAATGTTCGGGTCAATAATACTAATTGTAATAACCTTGCTTGTTTCATTTGCGAGTTATTTTTCCAGCGAATTTTGGATAAACGATAAGCTTGACCTTCTTAAAAGTAACGCAACCGCATTGGCTGCATACGCAAAGGAAAAGGTCGAATCTCCGAATTACAATCTTGAAGTAGGTAGAACGGGTGACGCTGTTTCTGAAGCAAGTGATATTACAGTATTCTTTGTTGACGTTAACAGAAACACATTTACTTGCAGTGAAATTAAGCAAAAACTTGACTGCGTTCATATCGGCAGCACGGTTAATAAGGACATAATGGATAGAGTTTATATTGATGGTATCTATACCGATACTACAACTCTAGGCGGAATGTATAAGACCGACCATTATACAGTAGGCGCTCCAATAACCGGCTATTACGAATGTTACGGTGCGGTATTTGTTTCTTACGATGCAAGTAATCACGAAGCGTTTATTAAACAGATTATTTGGGGTCTCATATATGCCGGCATATTCTGCCTCATTCTTGGCTTTGTTTTGATTTATATTATTACTAATAAGCTTGTAAAGCCGATTGTTGATGTTTCTAATGCGGCAAATGCCATGATTGAGGGTGACTATTCTCATAGGATTGAGGTTAAACGAACTGACGAAATAGGTACGCTGGTAACCTCGTTTAACAACATGGTCGAAGCTCAAAAGTCACTCGAAACAATGCGTTCAAGCTTTATTGCTAACGTTTCACACGAGTTAAAGACACCAATGACAACGATAGGCGGATTCATTGACGGCATTCTCGATGGAACAATCCCGGTTGAAAAGCATGAGCATTATCTCGGTATTGTTTCCGACGAGGTTAAGCGCTTATCGGTTATGGTAAATGCTATGCTTAGTTTGTCAAAGCTTGAATCAGGTCAAACCGAGCTTAAAAATATCGCCGTTGACGTCACCGAAATTATTTGCAGAGTTATCATTTCCTTTTCGCTCAAATTGGAAAGCAAAAACATTGAAATTCAAGGAATGGACGATGCATCCCAGTTTATTGTCGATGGTGATTATGATTTATTATATCAGTCGATATATAACCTATTTGACAATGCGATTAAATTCACGCCTGAAAATGGCGTAATTGAACTAAATATTGATAGCCTTAATAGAACTATTAGCATAACCAATTCAGGTAAAGGCATAAAGGACGAGGATATAGAATTTATATTTGATCGTTTTTATAAAGCGGACAAATCCAGATCAAAGGATAAGAGTGGATTTGGACTCGGATTATTTATAGTTAAGTCGATTATCAACATACATAACGGCAATATTTCGGTCGAAAGTGAATACGGAAAATCAACCACTTTCACAGTGACATTGCCGAAATAAATGCAGTGATACACTGCTTGGAGATGTTGATTTTGACTCAAAAAAGCTTTAAGAATATCGATTCATTTTCAAAAAATAAGACAATCTCATTCAATTCTCTCGGTAAAAACAACGGGAGTAGAGTGAGATTGTTTCTTTATTTTTCGGTAACAACTGTGGTGGCGCTATTCTTTTTAGTTGTCGGGTATGAAATTTCTGAGTATAGCCAATCATCGATTTATACGAAAATAAATGAAAATATTGAAATCCCGACAGGCACATTAACAAACACTTCGGTAGACCTCTCTTTTGCAACAAAATGTACTGTTAATATAAGCGTTTTTAATGATAAGTACCTATCGGAAGCGACGGGCGTAATAATTTCCGACGATGGTTATATCGTTACGAATGATCATATTTATCAGAATATAAGTAATCCTAAAATTTATGTTTTTGACTCGAATGGAAACAGATATGAGGCTGAATTTATTGCAGGGGATAGTAAATTTGACGTATCGGTTATAAAAATAAATGCTGATAATTTAAAATATTTATCATTAGAAGATAATTTAATCATAAATAAAGGTGATGAATTGTTTTCAATAGGTCGTGATCAGAGCATAACAAAGGGAATAGCTTGCGACTTCTTATACGAAGCAAACGGCAAGTCAAAATTGGTAAAAATGATCAGAACCGATTGTGCGATAAATCCAGGAGATAGTGGCGGACCGGTCATCTCTGATGGTAAATTAGTTGCACTTAATTGCAGCAAAACTGTATCTATTGAGGTTGAGGGAATGAGCTATTTATTGCCGTCGGATGTGGTAAAACGAGCCGTAGATCAGCTCATTACGAATAAAAAAATTATCGACAGAGCGCAACTAGGCATTTCATACAAATATATTTCACCGGTAATAGCAGCACAGAATAACTGTGTTAGCGGTATTAGGATAGAGATTATTAACGCAGATAGTGACCTTTATGGCAAGGATTTCGGCGAAGGTGACGTTATAGTAGGCCTGGATGGTGTAGAAATTACTTCGGAGGCGGTTTTTCTCGATTGGTTGTCAAATCATAGAGCTGGGGACAATGCCGAACTTACAATACGTAAAATGAACGGCACCGACAGACAGGTTAATATTATATTTGGTACCGATTCATCATATTCTTCATTTTTTGATGAATAAATTTTTTAAAACGGTTCAAACTAATATCAACCAAATAAACGGAGGTTAAATTATGTCAAAAATTATATCAACAATAATTTTGATGATTACATTACTTGCAATGTTTGCTTCGTGTTCAAGTGGCGGAAACGTTGATGAACCGAACGGAGATGTATCAGCAATGGATTCGAGCAGCAGAATGACAAGTTCGAATATATCATCAAATAATTCGAGCAATCACGCTTCATCAGATGGCGGTATCATTAGCGGCACCGAAAGCGTTATCAGCAAGGTCGAAAGTGGCATCAATTCAATGACTTAAATTAAAAACAGCGGATTTGATGCCGCTGTTTTTAATTTTGCTTGAAGAATTGATTAAAATGTAGTAGAATATATGTATTAGAATGGGGGATTTTGGAAATGAAATTACTTGTTATTGACGGAAACAGTTTAATTAACCGCGCATTTTATGGTGTACGTCCTTTAACTACAAAGGATGGACGCTTTACAAATGGTATTTACGGCTTTTTAAATATGATGATGAAATTAACTTCCGAATATAATCCCGATTCGGTTGCAGTAGCTTTCGACCTCAAATCCCCCACATTCAGACAAAAAATTTATTCAGAATATAAAGCAGGACGAAAAGGGATGCCGCCCGAACTTGCCGAGCAGATGCCCGTTTTAAAGGAATTGCTTACCCTTATGGGTATCAAGATTATTGAAAAAGAAGGGTATGAAGCTGACGATATTATCGGCACTCTGGCTGCTTCTTGTGAAAAAAGCGGACATTTTTGCTATATTGCGACAGGGGACAGGGATTTCTTCCAGCTCGTAGGTGACAACGTTAATGTTTTGCTTACGGCTACCGTCATGGGGCGTCCCGAAATCGTCGTATATGATAACGGAAAAATCGCAGAAAAGTATAATGGTTTGACTCCTGAAAATCTAATTGATGTAAAGGCACTTATGGGTGACAGCTCGGATAATATTCCCGGTGTTGCCGGTGTGGGTGAAAAAACGGCTGTTTCTCTTATTTCAACATTCAAAAATTTAGAAAATTTATACGAAAACATCGAATCACCAGAAATAAAAAATACCGCTCGAACCAAGCTTATCAATGACAAAGAAAAGGCGTTTTTATCCCGTGAACTTGGCACAATTTGTTGTAATGTTCCGATTGATACTGTTATCGAAAATTATGCGATTCAACCATATGACGAATCGGTTCTTTCTGCTTTTTTAGCCGATTTAGAGCTTTTTAAAATTATCGAGCGAATGGGACTTGAAAATGTTCGTTCAACCGCAACCGAAAGCGTCAAAGAGAACGAAATCAAATTTAATAAGGTAGAGATAAATGATATACTAAAATCTGATTCAATCAACCTGCTTTATTATCAGAATTACATTGTGATTTCGAATGATAATGATTACGCTATATTCGAATATGAGGATGACTTTTTATTCAATTTAGCCGACAAAAAATTAAGGGTATATGACTCAAAAGAATTTTATCACATAAATCCTGATTTAAATATAGTTTTTGATTGTACGCTTGCGGCATATTTGCTCAATCCGTCAGCAAGCAGCTACAATCTATCACGCCTTTTTGACGAATATAAAATTCCTGATGTTTCTGCTTCTGATAAAGAAGCGGAAAATGTTGGCATTCGCTTTGCAATTTTGTGCGACACTTTGTACCGCGAAATCGATGAAAAGGAGCAAATGCACCTGCTTAATGACATCGAAATTCCGCTTGCAAAGGTACTTGCAGATATGGAAAATGCGGGATTTATGATTGACGTTGAGGGTATCCGCGAATATGACAAGCAGCTTGAACTGAAAATCGAGGAATTGAGAGGTTTAATATTCTCGCTTGTCGGTTATGAATTTAATCTCAATTCTCCAATTCAGCTTGGAGTAGCTTTATTTGAAAAATTAGGACTTCCAGCCGGTAAAAAGACCAAGAAGGGTTATTCAACAAGCGCAGACGTTCTCGAAAATTTACGCGACAAGCATCCCGCTGTTGATTATTTGTTGGAATATCGTCAGTTATCAAAGCTAAAATCAACCTATTGCGATGGATTGTTAAAGGTTGTATGCGATGATGGTAGAATTTACAGCACCTTTAATCAGACCGAAACACGCACGGGACGAATTAGCTCAACCGAGCCGAATTTACAAAACATACCGGTAAAAACGCAGTATGGCAGTCTGTTTAGACAGTATTTTGTAGCACCTGAGGGTAAGGTTTTATGTGATGCGGACTATTCCCAGATTGAACTTCGCGTACTTGCTCATATTGCTGACGATAAAGCGATGAAAGAGGCGTTTAATAATGATGTTGACATTCATAGATTGACTGCGTCATCGGCCTTTTCTGTGCCGGTTGACGAGGTAACTTCTTCAATGCGCTCGGCAGCAAAGGCGGTCAATTTCGGCATTGTTTACGGAATAGGCGCTTTCTCACTGGCAAAGGATATAAAGGTTTCATTTGGCGAGGCCAAGCAGTACATTGATAACTATATGTCAACCTACACCGGTGTTGCCGATTATATGAAAAAGGTTGTCGAGGAAGCAACCAAATCCGGTTATGTAAAAACGCTATTTAACCGCAGACGATATGTTTCAGAGTTAAAAGCGTCGAATGCTATTCAACGCGGATTTGGCGAAAGAATAGCTCGTAATGCACCGATTCAGGGCACCGCAGCCGATATTATAAAGATTGCAATGATTCGTGTTTATAATCGACTAAAAGTCGAATTACCAACCGCACGACTCATTTTACAGGTTCACGATGAGCTTATCGTCGAAGCTGATACAGCCGATGCGAGCAAGGCATCAACGATATTGAAGGAGGAAATGGAAAGCGCATTTAAGTTATCCGTTCCACTTACCGCTGATGTCAACGTCGGTACAACCTGGTTGGAGGCAAAGGGCTGATGGTTGAGATTATTAAAGCAGACGAACAATTAGTTGTCGAATTGACGTCGTTTTCGAACCGATTCTTTGACGAAAAGTGGTCAGAAGCATCTTTTTCATCTGAAATAAAAAAGCCAAATTCAGCCGTTTTTTGCGCATATTGTGATAATAAAATTGTTGGGGTTGCTTGCGTAGAAAATCAGTTTGGTGACGGCTATTTGCATAATATTGCGGTAGCTGATGATTATAGACGGCAGGGGATAGCCCGACAGCTTATGAATAAATGTCGTGAATTTTTGCAAACAAATGATGTAGAAAAGATATTTCTTGAGGTTAGAACGTCTAACACAAATGCCGTGAATTTATATAAAAAATGTGGGTTTGAGACCGTTTGTGTCAGAAAAGTATTTTACGCTGACCCGACCGAAGATGCATATTCTATGGTTTTGGAGATGAAATAATGAAGATTTTAGCTATCGAAAGCTCGTGTGATGAAACTGCTGCTGCGGTTACTGACGAGCGTCACATAATTACTAGCATAGTTGCAACACAAATCGAGGAACATAAGCTTTATGGAGGAGTAGTACCGGAAATTGCTTCTCGCAGACACGCTGAATCAATCGTTTCGATTGTGAACGAAGCGCTTTGTGCTGCTGAATGTGAACTTGGAGACATTGACGCTATTGCGGTTACTTATGCACCAGGTTTAATCGGCTCGTTGCTGGTTGGAGTGAATTTCGCAAAAGGACTTGCCTTATCGACAGGTAAACCGCTTATTCCGGTACATCATTTGCGCTCACATATCGCAGCAAATTACATTGATAATGTTGATTTAAAACCGCCTTTTTTATGTTTAGTTGTTTCGGGCGGCCACAGTCATATCGTTGAAGTAAAGGATTACACCGATTATTCGATTATCGGTCACACTCACGATGATGCGGCGGGAGAATGTTTCGATAAGGCGGCGAGAGCGCTTGGAATGCCTTATCCTGGTGGAGTCCACCTCGATAAAATTGCTGATAGCGGAAACGCTGATTTATTTAAATTACCTTATCCGAAAATTGATGGTTGTCCGTACGATTTTAGCTTTTCAGGACTCAAAACCGCGGTAATCAATGCTATTCACAATGCCGACCAAAAAGGGGAGAAGGTTAATTCTGCCGACGTAGCAGCCGCACTCAGACAGAGAGTTTGTGATATGCTTATTTCGTCAACCTTAAAAGCAGCCGAAGATTTAGGTTATAAAACAGTCGTTATGTCGGGTGGAGTTTCGGCAAATTCCGAGCTCAGACGACGTATGGCTGACGAATGCGAAAAACGCGGTATAAAGCTATTTTATCCCGAGCTTAAATACTGTGGAGATAACGCTGCTATGGTAGGTGTACAGGCATATTACGAGTATATTTCGGGAAATATTGCAGGCGCTGACCTGAATGCCTTTGCAACAATGCCCATTGATGTACTAAATTACTAATTTGTTTAATAAAAATTTAACAAATTTATGAGAAAAAATATGTTGCTAATTGACCTTATAATTGATATACTATAAAAGGCGAAAATTGGTATATATATTTTATCAATAATTAAAGTTTATTATATATGGAAGGATGCTGAATATGACCAACAATAAAACTGTTTTAACTTGGATTGACGAAATTAAGAGTTTAGTTAATCCTGACGAGGTTGTTTGGATAGATGGCAGCAAGGAACAGATTGAGGATCTTCGCAAGCAGGCACTCGCTACCGGAGAACTTCATAAGCTCAATCAGGACATTTTGCCCGATTGCTATCTTCACAGAACAAAGGAAAATGACGTTGCTCGTGTAGAGGACCGTACATTTATCTGCACAACTGATAAAGAGGACGCAGGTCCTACAAATAACTGGTACGACCCGAAGGAAATGTACACAAAGCTTTACGACATTGCCAGAAACAGCTATGTAGGTAAAACTATGTATATCGTTCCTTTCTCAATGGGACCGATTGGCTCACCTCTCGCAAAAATTGGTATCGAAATCACCGATTCAATCTACGTTGTACTCAACATGGTTATCATGACCAGAGTTGACAAAAAGGTTCTCGAAGTGCTCGGTGATAGCAATGACTGGGTTCGTTGCTTCCACTCCAGATGCGACATCGACCCCGAAAAGCGTTACATCTGCCAGTTCCCCGAAGATAATACAATTATTTCGGTTAACTCTGGTTACGGCGGTAACGTTCTCCTTGGTAAAAAGTGCTTTGCTCTCCGTATCGCATCCTACCAGGGATGGAAAGAGGGCTGGATGGCTGAACACATGCTCATTCTCGGCCTCGAAAATCCGCAGGGTGAGGTAAAATATGTTGCTGCTGCTTTCCCGTCCGCTTGTGGAAAGACCAATCTCGCGATGCTTATTCCGCCCGAATATTTACGCGAAAAGGGATATAAGATTTGGACTGTAGGCGACGACATTTCGTGGATGAGAATAGGCGAGGACGGACGTCTTTACGCTATCAATCCCGAAAACGGTTTCTTTGGCGTTGCTCCCGGAACCAACGAAAAGTCCAATTTCAACGCTCTCGAATCAACAAAGAAGGGTACAATCTTTACCAACGTTGCTCTTGATTTGAATGACAATACAGTATGGTGGGAAGGGCTTAACAAGAATCTCCCCGAAAATGCTATCGATTGGAAGGGCAACAAGTGGGATGCTTCAAAGTTTGATAAGGCAGACAAGTCAACATACGCTGCTCATCCGAATTCCAGATTTACTGCTCCGGCTGCTAATTGCCCCTGCATTTCTTCTGAATTCGATAAGGGTGCAGGCGTACCGATTTCTGCAATCATCTTTGGTGGGCGTAGAGCTAAGTGCGCACCCCTCGTATATCAGTCAAAGAGCTGGGAAAACGGTGTATTCATCGGTTCTGCAATGGCTTCCGAAACAACAGCTGCAGCAGCAGGTGCAGTTGGTGTAGTTCGTCGTGACCCGATGGCTATGCTTCCGTTCTGCGGCTATCACATGGCTGATTACTTCCAGCATTGGCTCGATATGGGTAAAAAACTTGGCGACAAGGCACCTAAAATCTTTAACGTTAACTGGTTCCGTACCGATGACGAAGGCAACTTCATTTGGCCGGGATTTGGCGATAATATGCGCGTTCTTAACTGGATTATCGACCGCTGCGAAGGAAAGGCAGACGCTACCGAAACCGCTATCGGTTACGTTCCGAAGCCTGAAGATATTGACCTTACCAACCTTGATATGGATATCGAAACACTTAAGGATATTCTCACAGTTGATAAGGACGTTTGGGAAAAGGAAGTTGAGGAAATCGAAAAGCATTACGAAAAATTCGGCAATAAGCTTCCTGCTGAACTTCGTAATCAGCTCAAAACCCTCAAAAACAATCTTAAATAATTGAATTGAACTAATTAAAAAGTCAGTCCCGAAATCACTCGGGACTGACTTTAAGTTAAATAAAATATGAATTTCCGCCCGTGGCGCAGTTGGATAACGCAGTAGATTCCGATTCTAAAGATCAGGGGTTCGAATCCCTTCGGGCGGGCCAAAAAAAGACATTCTCGTATTTGAGAATGTCTTTTTTTAATATTGATAGGGAAGAGGGTAATTAGTCATTTTTCTTTTTTGGCTTTGCGTTTGCGAGAGGGTTTGCTTCAACAGCATTTTTAATTTGCTCGTTAGATAGATGTGTATAAATTTGCGTTGTGCCGAGATTTTCGTGTCCTAAAATGTCCTTTAAAACGCGAATATCAACGTTACCATATTGATACATAAGTGTAGCCGCAGTATGCCTTAATTTATGAGTCGAGTATCCTTGACCACCCAAGCCGATTCGTTCCAAGTTCGAATAAACAATATGTTGAACGGTTTTGTTACTAATTCGCTTCTTTAAACGGCTTAAAAACAGTGCTTTTTTATGGTCGTTTGGTACACCATCAACCGGTCGCACCTTTAAATACTCATTTATAGCGTTTAAACAGGCGTCATTTAGATAAACAATACGCTCCTTGTTACCTTTACCGACTACACGAACTGTATTATCGGTACGAATATCGTTTAAATTAAGTCCACAAAGTTCGGATAAACGGAATCCACAGTTCAAAAACAGCGTTAAAATGCAGTAATCACGCTCTTTATATTCGCCGGAAACCCCGTTTAGAAGCTCTAAGCTTTGCTCTAAAGTAAGGTATTTAGGCAAGGATTTTTTCGATTTTGGTAATTCAAGCTGTGCCATGGGATTATTTTCCAATAAATGACATTTATTTGTCATATATCCAAAAAATGAGCGTAAGGAGGAGCATTTACGAGCACGAGTTTTTTCCGAATTATCGCGCTCATTTTTACAAAATACCAAAAATTCGTATCCATCAGTTAAAGAAATAGTGCGAATAAAATCAATATCAATGTCATTAAGGTCAATTTTTTCAAAATCAATATCAGAATCAACCAATTGACGCTTAACCTTTAAAAAACGAAAGAATGTACGCAGGTCAGTGAAATATTCATTAACGGTAGCAGATGAGCGAGATTTAATCGTTTGTAAATATGTAACGTAATCACGCAATACAGGTGGTAACTGAGAAAACTCATTATAATCCAAAATTAAAACACCTCCATAATCGAATAGAAATTATTAAAACGATGCAAGTATCATTTAAAATAAACTGATTGGATGATAAATCTCACGAAAAGGGCTATTTAGCCACAAAAACGCCTTTTTGACTACCCTCAATTATACAAAATATTCATTTTGTATAATTGGATGTATTTTTAGGGGTATACACTTTTTCTTTCTTTTATTATAATATCACACTTTACATAATAATAAAAGACCGGATTTTACCGGTCTTTTAAATTTTATTTTACAATAATCTTATGGAATACCTTTTTACCCTTTTTGATAATTGCATAGCCGTTAGCAAAAAATTCGTTTGACAGAATCATATTAGCGTCGGTAACCTTTTCATTATTAACGGCAACCCCGCCTTGCTCAATCAAGCGACGTGCTTCCTTTTTAGACGGAACGAGTCCTGCAGTGAGCATTACGTCGAGAATTGACATTTCGTGTGATTCAATTTCTGTCGAAGGCATATCTTCGGTATTTGCGCCCGAACCAAATAATGCGCTTGCGGCAGTTTGCGCCTTTGTAGCTTCTTCTTCGCCGTGTACGAGCTTGGTTAGCTCAAATGCAAGGATTTCCTTTGCTTTATTGAGCTGACTTCCCTCCCAGCCATCCATTTCGTCAATCTGTTCGAGTGGCAGGAATGTAAGCATTCTGATACATTTAAGCACGTCACCATCGCCAACGTTACGCCAATACTGATAGAATTCATACGGAGATGTCTTTTTCGGGTCAAGCCAAACTGCTCCGTTGGCAGTTTTTCCCATTTTCTTTCCTTCAGAATTCATAAGCAATGTAATTGTCATTGCATACGCATCTTTACCAATCTTTCTGCGGATAAGTTCGGTGCCGCCAAGCATATTTGACCACTGATCATCGCCACCAAACTGCATATTACAGCCGTATTCCTTGAACAAGTGATAGAAGTCATAGCTCTGCATTATCATATAGTTGAATTCAAGGAAACTAAGTCCCTTTGCCATACGCTGCTTGTAGCACTCTGCACGGAGCATATTATTAACCGAGAAACATGCACCTACCTCGCGCAAAAGGTCAACGTAATTGAGGTCAAGTAACCAATCAGCATTATTTACCATCATGGCTTTATCTTCGCCAAATTCGATAAATTTGCTCATTTGCTCCTTGAAGCAGCTGATGTTATGGTCAATATCCTCTTTTGTAAGCATTTTGCGCATATCGCTACGACCTGACGGATCACCAATCATTCCTGTACCGCCGCCGAGAAGCGCAATAGGACGGTTTCCTGCCATTTGCAGACGCTTCATAAGACAAAGCGCCATAAAATGACCTACGTGCAAACTATCTGCTGTGGGGTCGAAACCGATATAAAATACGGCCTTTCCATTATTGATAAGCTCCTTGATTTCGTCCTCGTCGGTCACCTGTGCGATAAGACCGCGAGCAACAAGTTCGTCATAAATTGTCATTGTTTCATACTCTCCTTCTGATAATAAAAAAGTCCTCTGCCATGAATAAGCAGAGGACGAAAAAATTCGTGTTACCACCTCAATTTGTCGCATTGTCGCCAATACAACCTCATCGGGTACGTAAAAAACGTATCACATAAGCTATAACGGGCATAAACCGAAAACACCTACTAATAAACAACGTTCAGCATTTTAGCTCCGGAGTGTATATCAGTAATAAATGCTGCTTTCTCACACCAAATGAAAGCTCTCTGTAAACATTAAGTATTTACTGCTTCTCTCCATCAAAGCCGATATTATATTTATATCACACAAATAGCGTCAAGTCAATGATTTATTAAGCATTTCGATAGCGGTATTTCGGATATTTTCAGTAATTTCACCGCCCGAAATGATACGCGAAAGCTCGTTCACTCTACCTTCATAATCAAGTAGTGAAATATTTGTAACCGATTTATTGCTATCACTCGACTTTAAAATTAAATGATGCGACTCTGCCAATGCGGCAATTTGCGCCAAATGAGTTACGCAAATGACCTGTTTATCGTTAGCAATTTGTTGAAGCTTGACCGCGACCTTTTGAGCAGCGTTACCGCTAATTCCCGAGTCAATTTCGTCAAAAATGAGTGTTTTAACAGCATCAGCACCCGAAAGAACAGTTTTTATCGCTAACATAATACGCGAAAGTTCACCGCCTGAAGCAATTTTTATAAGCGGTTTGGGCGGTTCGCCGGGGTTGGTCGAAATCAAAAATTCGAGAGTTTCAGCTCCTTTTGACGTGAGCTTTGTGCCGGTGATTTCAGTAGTAAATTTGATAAATGGCATATTAAGAAATTGCAGTTGTTCGGCTACTTCCCTATCAAATTTTTGGGCCGTTTTTACTCGACTTTCGGTCAGTTTCTGTGAGATTTTCTTTGTCTTATCAAGTAATTCGGTAAATTCATTTTCTAGCTCGGATATTATGTTGTCAAAATTTACTATGGAATCAAGCTTTTCCTTTGATTCGGTCAAATGGACAATCATATTTTCTTCGCTGCCGTATTTTAGGTGAAGCCCGTAAATTATATCAAGACGTTTTTCGATTTCGTCAAGTTCAAATTCGTCAAAATCGTACTCGTTAAACTCACTGACAATATCGTTTAAAAGTTCCCTGCTCTCGATTTCAAGCCCTTTAAAGCGTTCCGAAACCGCCTTAAATCGTTCGTCAATGTTGATAAGTCCTTCGAAATTCGACGCAGAAATACGCAGCATATCGCAAACAGAGTTATTGTTATCCGAATCGTTAAGAGAATTTTTAGCAAAGTCAATTATGCTCTTTATCTTTTCTGCATTTTTAATAATATTTCTACGCGCTTCGAGTTTTGCTTTTTCGCCGGGTTTGATATTTGCTTCCTCTAGTTCTTTTATCTGAAATTCAAGCATTTCCCTTAAATCAGCATTATTATCGTTATTTTCGCTCAAATCCTTAATCTGATGCTTGATTTCCACCAACTTTTTATAACTGGTGATGTAATCATCATAAATATCTCGATTATCTGCCAAAGCGTCGATAAAACCGATGTGACTTTCGGCATTTAATAAATGCTGTGAATCATGTTGACCATGTATATTTATAATGTCAATTCCGATTTGGTGCAGAATACCTACAGTAGCAGGTTTACCGTTTATTCTGACGTTATTTCTGCCGTCCACTGATAATCTGCGCGAAAGTATAAGCTCACCATCTTCGCAGGTGTATCCCAAATCATTGAGCTTTGCTTTCACCGATTTTGAAACGCTGAACTTGGCCGTGATTAAAGCATAATCACAACCATTTCTAATTATATCCTTAGGCGTTCTTTCGCCCAAAATAGCGTTAATTGAATCAATAATTATTGATTTACCTGCACCGGTTTCACCCGTCAGAACATTGAATTTATTGGTAAAATTGATTTCAGCTGATTCAATAACTGCAACATTTTCGATATACAGCGTTTCGAGCATTTTTATCTCCGATTATCTCTTAATAATATTATGTAATTCGTCGCAAAGCGAGGCGGAATCACCTTCACTTCGGGTGATAATGAGAATGGTGTCCTCACCTGCAATAGTTCCCAAAATGCCATTGATATTCATAGCGTCAAGCTTTGCACATACCGCCTGGGCCATTCCTGTATGACATTTTATAACCACGTTATTAAGTGCATATTCGATGTTTATAATCGAACTAATGAGTATCAGATAATTGGTTTCGCTTGAACCATCAGTGCGGGACGTAACGTATCTGTATCTTCCGTTTTTGTCCTGCGCTTTTATTAGCCCAAGCTGCTTAATATCGCGAGAAACGGTCGCCTGCGTAACGTTGAATCCAACGTTTAATAACGCCTCCTGCATTTCTTCCTGAGTTTCAATCGGTTGAGAATTTATAAGTTCAATTATTTTATTATGACGATGTTTTTTCATTTTTTATCCACCTATATCATTTTACTTCTTAAGATACTGTAAAAGGAGTCATCCTTTATCTTTATGAAATCAGCTGTATTTTCCCTATCTATGCTGATTATTACAGTATCGTCGTTGTCAAGCTTTACGGTTTTATCTCCGTCAACCGTCAAATAAATTGTATCTTCGTCATTACGAGTTTTCGCCTGAATTTTTATCTCGCTGTTTCCATTCAAAATAACAGGTCGGTCAAACAGTGAATGGGCACAAATTGAATTAACGATTATACCATCAACGCTGGGGTCAACTATTGGGCCACCAGCCGACATTGAATATGCCGTTGAGCCGGTAGGAGTTGCGATAATGATTCCGTCTGCTTTTACCTTTAAAAAGGGTTTTTCCTTGCTTGAAACGATAATTTCAGCAATACTCGAATTATTAGAGCGTTGAATTACCGTATCATTGAGAGCAGTAAATTTAAGCCCTGATTTTTCGAGAGTGACCTTCATCATTTTGCGCTGCTCAACCGAATAATCGTTATCAATTATTTTTTTAATTAGCTCGATTTCATTGACTTCCAGCTCGGCTAAATAGCCAAAATGACCGCAATTTATACCAATAACCGATTTGTTATAATTCGAAGCGATTTTTGCTGCTCGAAGCATGGTTCCGTCACCGCCGATAGAAATGATAAAATCACATTTTTCGGCATCGGTAGGATTATTTTTATCCAAAATTATTGATTCACAACCATTTTCATTCAAAAACTGCTGAACTTTATTCAAGGTTTCATCGGCTAATTCGATATAATAAATTCCGAATGTCAATTTTATCACTCCTTTTTATCAAGCTCATTGTGTGACATTGTGACAATTTCATTAGCGTCAAATTTCGCTCTGTTTTCGCAGCTGTTGTTATTAAGAATATGTACTAAATACTCTATATTTCCTTGCGGTCCCTTTATCGGCGAGTAATCAAGGTTTAATATCGTCATTTCGCAATCGTTTAATATAAAGTTGAGTATTTCATCGACAACCTTAACGTGTACGGATTTATCCTTGACTACGCCTTTTTTACCGACCTGTTCCCTACCCGCCTCAAACTGAGGTTTAATTAGACAAACCGCCTCGGCATTATCTGCTAAAAGCGTTTTTAGCACAGGAATGATCAGTTTCAACGATATAAATGAAACGTCAACACTGGCGAAATTTAGCTTATCGGGTACTATTTCATCGGTAACGTATCTGAAATTAGTTCGCTCAAGGTTAATAACCCTTTCATCGCAGCGCAATTTCCACGCAAGCTGACCGTAGCCAACGTCGATAGCATATACCTTTGACGCTCCATTTTGAAGCATACAGTCGGTAAATCCGCCCGTCGATGCGCCAATATCCGCACAAATAAAATCGTTCAAGCTGATGTTAAAGTTTTTCATCGCTTTTTCGAGCTTTAATCCGCCGCGGCTGACGTATTTTAACGAATTATCTCGCACTTCGATTGTATCGTCGGGCTTTAAAGTGATTCCCGGTTTATCTGCCTTTTGATTATTTACATATACACAACCAGCCATAATAAGCGCCTTTGCTTTTTCTCTGCTTTCACAAAAGCCCTGCTCAAAAACGGCTGTATCAAGTCGTAATTTTTCCTTCAATACTATTCCTCCGAAACGATTCTGTTCATTGAATCGGTATCAAGCAAATATTTTTTTAATAATACATCAATTTCATTGTGTGTGACAAATTCATTTATCGCGGTTAGATGATATTTGCCTTTGTATCCTGCTTTCAGCATTTTAGATGCCAGAATTTGACCAATTCCGCCTGTTTCAATTCCTTCCTCAAAGAAGTAAATTTCGTCAAATTTACTTAATTCAGAAACAAGGGCATCATCAATTTTTAACTCATTTAATTTGCAAACCGAACAATCCGATTTGTCGGCTAAATTAAATAGATTTCCGTAGGTTACAATGATTTTTGACGAGGTTAAGTTCTTAATAAAATATGGTGCTCCATTAAAATTGTTAACGGAATTTTCAGGTTCAACAGAGCGCGGATACCTTATAGCACAAACGCCGTCACGTTCATTGACGGTTATATTAAGCATCTCTTTTAGCTCGCTGTAATTTGACGGAGCAAAAATTGAAACATCAGGAATTTCTGACAAAAATGCCGCGTCGAACAAGCCATTATGAGTAGCGCCGTCACGTCCGACTATACCTGCTCGATCGACACAAAATACAACGTGCTGCTTAATTATCGAGCAGTCGTGAATAATTTGGTCAAATGCCCTCTGCAAAAACGACGAATAAACGGCAAAAACGGGTACCATTCCTTTACTCGCCAAACCGGCAGCAAAAGTGACCGCATGCTGCTCGGCAATTCCCACATCAAAAAATCGGTCTGGATACATTTCGGCAAATTTTGAAAGTCCGGTACCATCGGTCATTGCGGCAGTAATTGCACAAATTTTATCGTTCTTTTCAGCAAGCTCACAAATAGCATCACCAAACGCTTCCGAATAGCCGTACGAAATTGATTGAACGCCTTCCTCACAATTAAATGAAGATACGCCATGATAGCTTTCGGGACTTGATTCGGCGAAATCGTAACCCTTTCCCTTGGTAGTAACCGCATGCACTACAATCGGTTTGTTTTTAATTTCTTTTGCCGATTTAAGTACGTCAATCATCTTAAAAATATCATGACCATCAACCGGGCCGAGATAATAAAAGCCAAGTGCCTCAAACATATTCTGTTTTAAAACAACATTTTTGAGTGCTTGTTTTGATTTTTCAATCATTCTGGACAACGGACGTCCGATTATGGGTACCTTATTTAGCTTAATTTTAACGCTTCGTTTAGTATTGATATACGAGGAGCGTGTTCGCACATCCGAAAGATACTTTGCCATAGCGCCGACATTTTTTGAAATCGACATTTTATTATCATTGAGAATTATTATCATATTCTCATTGGATCTGCCAATATTATTGAGCGCTTCATACGCTAATCCACCCGTAAGCGCACCGTCACCAATTACACAAATTACTCTATCCTCTTTACCAAGCATAGAGTTTGCCTTTGCTATTCCAAATCCGCTCGAAAGTGACGTACTGCTGTGTCCCGAGATAAATGGATCATGGATACTTTCATTCGGATTCATAAATCCTGATAAGCCGTCAGCTTTTCTTAACGTAGAGAATTTATCATAGCGGCCTGTAAGCATCTTGTGAACATAACTTTGATGTCCGACGTCGAAAATAAGAGTGTCATCCGGTGAGTTAAAAACAGAATGCAAAGCAACGGTCAACTCAACAACACCTAAATTAGATGCGAGATGACCGCCCGTATTGGATACCGTAGAAATAAGCTCGCTTCTGATTTCTTCACAAAGCTGCGGAAGCTCATTTTGCGGAATTTTCTTTAAATCGTCGGGACTTTTAATTTCTTTTAAAAACATTACATACCACTTTATTTTTAATTATTTCTAAATGCAAGATAATCGGCTAAATCGCACAAATCATTTGCCTTATCTCCTAAAAATGCGAGTGATTCCTTTGCTGCTTTTGTCAATTCACAAATTTTATTCTCTGCTTCTTCAATTGATATAAACGATAAAAAGGTTGTTTTATTTTCCTCCTTATCGCTGCCAATCGGCTTACCAAGTAATTTCTCGTCGCCGATAACGTCGAGTATATCATCGCGAATTTGAAATGCCAGACCAATATTCTCGGCATATTTAAGACATGAAATAGTTTCGTCATCACTTGCACCGCCCAGGATACAACCTATTTTGACGGCTGCTTCAATAAGCTTGCCTGTTTTAAGCTGCTGCAAAAGTACAAGCGTTTCAAGGGGAATCTGCTTATCTTCACTCTCTAAATCAATAACCTGACCGCCAACCATTCCATATATTCCGCAACATTTGGAAAGACATGCAACCGATTTAACAATTTTATCCGAATCGGTATCAAGCTTTGTCATGGTTTCAAATGCAAGTGACTGTAAACCATCACCTGCCAAAAGCGCTATATCCTCGCCGAAAGCAATATGGCACGAGGGTTTACCACGTCTGAAATCGTCATTGTCCATACAAGGAAGGTCATCGTGAATGAGCGAATATGTATGAATCATCTCGATAGCACAAGCGGCAGGAATCGAAACACTATAATCACCGCCAAAAATACGGCAAAATTCGATCAATAGTGCAGGTCGAATTCTCTTTCCACCTGCAGACAAACTGTGATTAACTGCGTTAATTACAGACGAATACGCAACATTGTTTTCGGGGATGAATTTGACTATATTATCATCAAAAACACTCGAATATTTTGATAAAAAGTTTTCTGCGCTCATTTTTTAACCTCTCCCGAGGATGCTTGGTCAATATTAGTTATTTTAAGCTGAGCATTATTGAGTTTTTCGTTGCAAATTTTAGCGAGAGTTGTTCCTTCGTCAAATAATTCCATCGAAGCTTCCAGCTCACAGTCACCTTTTTCGAGAGCGGCAACTATTTCTTCAAGACGTGAAAGCATTTCGCTAAATTTCTTTTCACTCATTGATATTCTCCTCATTTATTGAATTTACTGTACATTCTGCCTTTCCGTCGGTCAAAACGAGAACCAAATTATCTCCTGCATTTATGGATTTAATCGATTTAATCGGTCTGTTTTCCTTATATGTGACCGAGTATCCGCGCGATATTGTTGCAAGCGGACTGAGAGCATTTAATTTAGCGCATTTTTCAGCAAATTGTTCTCGTTCTCGGTGTAATGCGCTTGAATAAGCGTTTGATAACTTGCTTAGCGTAAAATTTAGTTTTTCGCGCAAATTTGAAAGATAGTTGCTTGGATTCTTGAGAACATAATTCTCGGCATAGAATTTAAGTCGAGATTTTAGTTGATTTAAATTATTCAAATATGCCGTTTCCAGATTTTCTTCCGTTTTAGCAAGTGAATACTTTACATCGGTAATATCTGGAACTACCAGCTCGGCGGCTGCGGAAGGCGTCGGTGCGCGTAAATCGGCAACAAAATCGGAAATGGTATAATCAATTTCGTGACCAACAGCCGAAATAACAGGAATCCGTGACCTGAAAATTTCGCGAGCCAGATTCTCGTCATTGAACGCCCACAAATCCTCGATAGAACCACCGCCGCGACCAATAATTATGACGTCGGCTAAATTCGTTTCGTTAACCTTTTTTACCGCATTGATTAGCTGCTCGGCGGCGCCGTCGCCCTGAACAAGCACAGGACACATAATCATTTCCGCGCAAGGAAAACGACGGTTTAAAACGTTTGTAATATCCTGAATTGCCGCACCTGTCGGAGAAGTTATTACAGCAATTTTTTCGGGATAGCTTGGCATTTTTTTCTTATACTTTTCGTCAAAAAGACCTTCTGCCTTAAGTTTTTCTACAAGTTGTTCAAAAGCAATCTGCAAGGCGCCGACACCATCGGGCTGCATATCGTCAATATAGAACTGAAAGCTTCCATCCCTTTCGAAAAGTGATGCCCTACCCCTGCATATAACCTTCATTCCGTTTTGCGGCTCAAACTTTACATTGCAAGCATTTGAACGGAACATAACGGCTTTAATAGCCGCCTTTTCATCCTTTAAGGTGAGGTAAAAATGTCCCGTCTTGTAATGATTGGTGAAATTCGAAATTTCGCCCACTACGTAAATATATTTGAGATACGGGTCATTATCGATAATATTTTTGACGTAATTATTTAACTGTGAAACTGTATAAGTGAGCTTATCACTACTCATATTTGTTTCTCCTTTAAGGCGGCTAAAACTGCGACACCTACTGCATTATCCGACGAAAACTCTGGTTCTGCAAAACTACAATCGTACTTATTCGTCATATATTTTCTAATCATTGAATTGCTCATTACTCCGCCTGCATAAACCAGCGGCAACCTACCGTATTTGCTCAAAATCATTTCGGTCATGTTATCGACGACAGAAAGAGTATAGCTTATAGCATATTTTGCAATATCCTTGTCACTTGCGCCGTCGTTATGCATTTTAATACACTTATTCTCGACACCTGAAAAACTGGGATTTAGCCCCGAAAATGATGGCTTAATTTTAAATTCAACATCACTCTGACATGCGAGTTCGTCAATATATTTACCGCAAGGAAAAGGAAGTCCAAGCATTACCCCTGCTCGGTCTATCGACTGCCCTGCCTTTAAATCGCTTGAGTTTGCGATAACGTTACATTTGATAATTTTTTCATCATCGGGTTCGACGATTATGGCGTCACTTGTACCGCCCGAAAAATGAAAAGCGATAAATCTTTGGTCAATTAAATCGAGTTTATTGCAGGAATAAAGCGCGGCTGCCACGTGCCCTCTTTGATGCGAAAAGGTAAAAAGTTTGGCACCAATAGCGCCCGAAACCGCTTCAGCAACCGTTTGACCAACCATAAAGCAAGGCATATAGCTGCCTTCGTTATCACAGGGAGAAATCGAAACGCCTACCGAAGAAATATCGGTCGAAATCTTAAAAGCTTCATCCAAAAGCTCTCTAATCTGCATCATGTGGTGGAATACTGCATCACTTTGTCTTAACCCTTTTTCACCACTTTTGACAGGTAAAAGCTTTTTGAAATTATACGCAATATTATTCTCCTCGTCGTATAGTGCGACAGAGGTAGTATAGTTACTGGTATCAATGCCTAAAATCATGATTTTGACTTAATTATTGCGCCTAAAATACCGTTGATAAAGCTGGGTTCGTCATCTCCGCAATATTTCTTTGCCAATTCGACTGCTTCGTTAGCAACAACTCCGTCGGGTGTTTCATCGCAAAAGTCAATTTCATAAACAGCAAGACGCAAAATCGCTAGTGCCGTCTTTGATATTCTGCTTACGCTCCAACCCTTTAAATTCCGTGAAATTTCATCATCAATGGCTGTCATATTATCGATAACACCATTGATAAGTCCTGTTGCAAAGGCGTTAATCTTTACCCCTTCACATTCCTCTGAAAGTGCAATAAGAGCTGCTGCGGGCTCGTCATTTATTGATTTTTCGAATATAATAGCAAATGCTTTTTCTCTCGCCTCGGTACGAATCATAAAAATTTAAACAACCTTTCATTGATTTTCTTGAATATTATACATTATATGCAAAAAAAATGCAATACAGATAAATAAAAAGAACGATGCTAATTTGCACCGTTCTTTTGCTTTTTAAATTAAGATTATTTATCCTCGTCATTGATTTCGATGTCAACAACGTGAATATTGATTTTTGTAACCGCCTTACCAGTCATATTTTGCAAAGTTTCTTTTATCGTTTTTTGAGCGTTTTCGCATACAGAAACGATTTCTGCACCCTCTTTAAGTTTAACAAAAACGTCGATAAACATGGCGTTATTGCTGAATTTAGCAATAACCGATTTGGCTGATTTGCCTCTAATCAATCCCTTTATATTTGTAGGTTTAAATGCCAATTCGGCAATACCATCAACTTCAAGTGCAGCAGTTGCAACCATTTTTGTTATTACATCTTCGGAAATTGCGATTCCAGTATCGTTTTTATATCCCATCAGAAATGACCTCCTTTTTGACTATTATAACACAAAAAATCGGTAAAACAACTGTTTTTTACTCAACTGCGATAATTTTAATATTTTCTGATGAAAAATCGGTCTGCTCGCTGACAATTTCATTGATTTGCAGAGTCTGTTGCGAAGTAACCTCCTTCGCTTTGATTATAATATTTGCGCTTTTTTCATTTAGCACGGCAATACATTTGTCAAACCCCTTTGCCTTTATCAATGTTTCGATATTTGCTTCCTTTTCTATGTTAAGCGCGATAGTGTTTTTGTTCTTTTCCGCCTTTTGCTTTGATTCGCTCGAAGCACTTTTGTCGCTAATGATTTCATTAAGCTCGGCGATTGTATTTTTTCTCGATTTTTCCCTTTCGCTTACCGCTATCGAAAAATAATCCTGCTCATCGAGTGTCGAAACAGTTTTATTGACGTATATGGATTTCCCAAGGTCAGCGTCATTCTTAACGGAATTTTGAACAGCGCCATTACCTTGATACTGCCAATTAAGGTATATTGCAGCCGAAAGAGCTAATGCAAGACCACACATTACAATAGATTTTTTATTGATAATTACAGATTTTCTCATAGCATATTTCCCCTTTAATTCAATTTTTTTGATACAAAAATTTTACTGCTGCTAATGTCAAGTGCAGCCATTACCGCCGACTTAATTTCGTCATCTATTTGTACTCCATTATAATCGTAAATTATTACTACACCACGTATTTTAGGCGATAAGGTTGTTACGATTAAAGGTCGTTCGTTTCCGGATGAATCTTCGACAATTATGTATTTTTCACTGGAATTATCCTTCTTTTTTGTTTCGGCATTGTTTTCATTGGTATAGTCATTAGAAATATCTTTTTCATTCAAATATACATATTCATACGTCGAATCCAAAGTAACTATGACATTGGTATTGTCATTTCCCGTAAGCGATTTAATGATTTCGGCTATTCTTGACTCAATTAGTGAACAATACTCGCTTTCGGAAAGGTCATTTTCGGTAATTATTGCGGATTCATTTTTATCATTTTTGGCAAAGGTATCGGAAATGAAAATTAGTAAAATTCCAATAATACCTACAACGAATATTGTCATTGATACCTTTTTATTATTAAGAAATAATTTAAGCGAATTATTCAATTTTTATCACCCTGCACTTTATTCCGAATTTATTATAAACGGCATCTGTAATTTGACCTATATTACCGTTTGTGACCGATAATGTCACCTCTGAATTTACAATTTCCGTACTACAATCGGTGTCAAAAACACTTTCGATATACGAATCAATGTCGCCACAAATTCGTTCATTTATCATTTCATTAAAAACACTGTGATCAGTTGTAATTTGTTCATTATCAAGGTCAAAATCGAACTTAATCGACGTTAAAGAACATACAAAGATTGAAACAATTATTATCCTTGACAGCATGAATAAATGCGGTTTGTATATATTATTTGGAAAGCAAAGCGATAATACCGAAACAAATACCGACACAACCGAAACAGATGCTAAAACTGAACTTAAATCCCTCATTTTACACCGCCAAAAACAAGAATTGCACAAATGGATAATATCATACCGATAAAGACACAAA
This sequence comes from Clostridia bacterium, assembly GCA_017381515.1. Taxonomy (GTDB): domain Bacteria; phylum Bacillota; class Clostridia; order Oscillospirales; family Acutalibacteraceae; genus UMGS1976. The sequence goes on from JAFOCB010000090.1 coordinate 29,383, forward strand.
TAGTAACCGAAATCAATACTGTAATAACATCGTTGAATGCGTTTATTATATTTTGACCTATATCGTTTTCGGCCCCGAATGAGATTACCTGGCATAATTTTATTCCGATTTTCCATATCAGAAGCTCGGCAGTCACTGGTAAAAACAAAATTATCAATACAATAATCGCAAATAAACCAATTCCCGACCTCATTATTGACAATGAGCCGATTACTGTATTCATCACCTCGCTGACATATCCGCCGACAACAGGTACCGATGATCCAACAATGAATTTCCCGGTTTTAACTGCGACAGTATCTGTGGCTGATGTTATCATTGATTGTATTGATGTAATAGCGGTAAAGATGGACGTCACAAGTCCAAGAATCCAAATTATAAGCTTTTTAGCCCCACTAATTAAGTTATTAAATATACCGTCACTAATTGATGATACAACACTCATTGCAAACGTACAGGTCGAAAGAGGAGTCAATACCGACCTTGAAATAAAAACAGTAAGTTCACTAAAAAAATATATAGTTGACGTATATGCAACCGATGATGTACCGGGATTGGTTGTGACTAAAAATGTTGCAAAAATCGGTAAAAATGAAAACATAAATACGCCACTCGAATTTAGACAATCGGTGACAGAAATTATTAAATTTTTAAGTGGTTCAGCAATAATGATACAAATGACAAGCGCACAAATAATCTGTGCAATTTTTTTGGTTTCCGACTTATTTATAAGTAGCTGCAACGAACAGCTAATCGTCGATATTAAAATTAGCGTAGTAACCGTTTTAAACGGCAAGCTATAATCGGAAAAAGCGATTTTGAATAACGAAAATATGCCTTCGTTGCTGATAATATCAATAACGTCCTGTAAACCTTCAATTTTATAATCTGATTCGCTTAAAGTATCCTTTACGTTATCAGGGGCTATGTCATACACCGAGTCAAAGCCGTCCTCAACAGCATAACAATTTAAAGGATACGTTGTGAGAATTATTAGACTAATTCCAATTAAAAATAATTTTTTCATAGATTAAATAAACCTTGTATAACTTCAACTAGTTTTTCGACAATGGGCAAGGTTAATGAAAGCAAAATTATCCTCGTCACCACGTCAATACATACCGCAACCGAACCATTCCCGCTATCCTTGCAAATGGTTGAAGACAGATCGGATAAAATGCAAATAATAATCGCTTTTAGCAATATTTTTAAAAATTCGGGTGCGTATTTTATCCCCCCTACCGACTCGGTAATACGTCCTGTCAAATCAAATAGATAATTTATGCCGACAGTAATCATGATTATGACAAAAATTATGATTAAAAGCACCGAATAAGCAGGATTATTTTGCTTAATAAAAATGGCTAAAACAGACACGATTATTGAAACAATGATTACCGAAAAAATATTCATAATTCAAACATCTTTTTTACCGTATCGAAAAGGTTGCTTATTTCACCAATTATCATCATCATTACCACAATCAACCCTGCAATCGTGGTCATCATCGCCTGGTCCTCCCTGCCCGACCGAATAAGCAACTGATTAAAAACAGCAACGATAATCCCGATTGCGGCAATTTTGAATATAAAATCAACGTCCATGACATAACCTCCGTTATTTTAAATAAGCAAAATGAATACAGTAATTCCAATCGTTGCGCCTGTCGAAACTATAATTTTTCCCTTTTGCAAAAAATCGTTGCGCTCGTTCTTTTCTTTTTCTAAAAAGTCCTTTATAAGTCGATTACATTCATCGATGATTAAGGACGAATTTGAAGTAGTCAATCCATCAAAAAATGTACTTAGCTGCAACGATTCAATTTCATTTAAAAAACTGTAATCAAAGTCGTTAAATTCACCTGATTTAATTGATAATAATGATAGAATTTTTTCTAAATTCACACGCGCTTTATTTAATGATTTTATTCGCTTATTTGCAGAAATGTATATATATAATGACACGACAATCGGGCACAAACTGACAAGCAAAATACCGACCAACCTAATCATTTGTGTATGAATATTCATAGCGCGGAATATCGCCTATGTTATCCAAATAAATTATGGTTGGGTTAAATCCTTCGCTTGACAGTTGATTAAGAATAAATGAATTTGTGCCATTATCAAAACTATGCAGAGTTGCGATTGTAAATACACCTGAATTAGATAATTTCTTTAAAATATCGGCATCATTAAAGCCGATTTCGTCGAAAATTATTACGTCGGGTGACATTGTTCTTATCGCAATTTCTGCAGAAACCTGCTTTTTGCAATTACTTATAACGTCACAAAAAGGACCAAGCTCAAACTCATATTTGCCATTAAAACCAGCAGCAATTTCATTTCGTTCATCCGACACAAGCACTTTGATTTTGTTTGCCGAAAGCTCGGTTGCAATATCTCTCAGCAAGGTCGTTTTACCCGATGCCGGTTTACCCAAAATAAGCAAGTGATTTCGTGAATTTATAAAATTCTCTGCAATATATTTTCCATAAGTTTTTATATGCCGTGCAATTCTTACATTCATTGAATAAATATCGTTGCAGGAAATAATTTCACCATTATTTGAAAACGAGCCGCAAACTCCTACTCGGTGTCCGTTTTTTAATGTTAAATATCCTTCATTTATTTGATTTTCAAATGTAAAAAAGGAGTAATTACACATTTTTTTAATACATTCGTTAAACTCGTTACGGGTAACCGATGAGCAATTATGAGGAATATTAGATAGCCCAAATTCGCTTAAATAATATCGGTCGTTTAGCGTAATTATCACAATCGGTTGATTGACCTTAATGCGAATTTCAGTAACGATTGATTTGATTTTATTTGGAATAGAATTAAGCTTTGATTTAATAGTATTTTCAAAATATTCGGTGACTTCATTGAATCTTTGCATACTTGTCCTCCTCCCCTGTTGTAAAATATGAAAAGGTGTGCTATAATATGATAAAAAATATTGGAGGAGTAAATTTTGAAAGGAAAGTTGAAAACGGTTTTATTCGGATTTGATAAAAAAGAAACCCTTAATTATATCGAAAATTATCAGAGAGAAAGTCATCGCAAAATATCCGCTTTGGAGCAAGAGCTTTCTGCCATAAAAGAACAGGCGGAGGTGCTAAAATCAGAAAACGCAGCTTTTGAAAAAGAACTGATTTCAGTTAAAAACAGACTCGAAGCTGCCGAAAAAGAATCAATTGCTATCAAAAAAGCTTCTGACGAAAAGGATAAGAAATATATCGACGAAATTGACGAAACATATAAGCAGCTCGAAATCATGCGCGATAATATGAAAGATGCACTCGACAACTTTATTAAGCAGGTCGATAACATCAACGATAACCTAGAAAACACAAAAAATGCCATCGACACAAACTCACAAAATAAGTCGGTCAATGACAAGATAATGTGTATTTAATCAAAAAACTCTTTACAAATACGCAATATATGTTATTATATAAATATGTAACTGAACTTTTAAATCGGTACCGAGATGCTGAAAAGGTTTTTGCGTTATAGATAAAATGTAAAACACCTTGTTCCGTTATGTGCCAAGGTGTTTTTTTGTGGGGTTTATAAATGACAATTAAGGTAATGTTCGACGAAAAGTCGGTACTTAGGACACTTGCGCGACTTTCACACGAAATAATTGAAAAAAATGATGACGAGAATGAATTATACATTATTGGTATTCGTTCACGCGGTGTCTCTATTGCAAAACTACTTGCCGAAAATATAAAGAA